>DASVCN010000003.1 GCA_036381595.1 Trueperaceae bacterium
TCGGTTTGAGTTGGCGCCGGCGGCGGTTCAGCCGCTGCAGTTCACGTTCGTGCTCACCCTGGGTCACCCGCCGCTCGCCGCGCCCGGCAATCCGATGCCGAGCCACGACCTTGCCGCCGTGGACTACCTCGAACGCCTCCCAGGCCCCGTTCTCGGCCAGGCGTACCTGAACGGTCTGACCGACTAGCGCAGGCGGCACGCTGTAGGCTACGCTTTCCACTTTAGAGATGACCGCAACATTGGCTGAACTGGTTTAGGTGGGTGACGTCGCTTTTACCCGGGGCCCCTAGGAATGTAAGTTAGAGGATCTAGCATTGCAGGCGCCCTCTTCACGAATGATGTCAAGAGCCATCCCGCAGTACCTGCCACCGCGGCTACCCCCGGGTGTGGGGGCTTTCCACTTGGGCCTCGATTAGCACCGCGGAGCCTTCCGACAGTGGGCGTTATAAGCCGGGGCAATTTTCGGGGGACCTACGGCGATACTGAATGACGTCGCCAACCTGGAACTGCTTTCCGCTTATGCGCTCCAACCCCCAAAGAATGAGCCCTACAAGCTCAAGCGGTACCTGTTTGGGCTGGCGACCGTAGTAGCGATAAAGGCTGCTCTTCGGCACCCAGTCCTGAATTTCCTGGTGCAGTCTGTAGAGCGACACCTCTTCTCGCTTGAGCAACTGCTCGAGCGTCCACTCCACTCGGCCTTCTCGGGTCAGTCATCGCTTACTACTTCAAAAAAGGCAGCCAGTCGAGTGCGGTAGCCAAATTAGTTCTTTCCCATGTGCTTGAAGAGCGAACAGCCAAAACTAGAGACGGGGACGCCAGTGAATCCAACAACTCCTCCGCGTCCCCGAAGCGAGCCACGGGCCCATTCGCACCTTCGGTGGCATTGCCTATAAGCGCTTATGTTTCAGTAGAGGCCGGGGCCGCCTCTCGCCGATAGCCAAGCTGTACACAAGCTGTAGTGACGACGGGTAACTCTCGTCTAAATAATGGGACGGTTCAAGAACACCGTCCCTTAGGCTATTCCTCTGGTGGGCGGTACTGGGATTGAACCAGTGACCCCTCGCGTGTGAAGCGAGTGCTCTCCCGCTGAGCTAACCGCCCATGCAGGCAAGAAGAATACCGCCGTCGCCGGCAGCTAGTCAACGAACGACGGCACGGGTCGAGCGGCGAACCGAAGGCCGACGCTTGCACCAACGAAGGCTGACCATCGCGCCATCGAAGCGCAACCCTTGCACCCCTTCCTCGAACTTATGATACTTTTGTCGCCAGCCCATCTCGGGCCACAACTGCTTTCGCTTCGAAAGTCACATCGCAACTACTGAGGAGAACCGATGCCACAACTCCAGGAACCGCTCGTCTCGCCGGCACCTGCCGTCATGAAGGTCCTCGAAGCGGTGAAGCGCCACGAGGCATATCGCGCGGAGTGCGTCGGTCTCGTACCCACGGAGAATCTCCTGAGCCCAACCGCGCGGCGCGTGCTGGAGAGCGACCTCTCGCACCGCTACCTGTTCCAGAACCCGCAGTGGCGCTACGTGGGTGGCAGGCACCTGGCGGAGATCGAGGCGTGCGCCGTCGACCTGGCCTGCGAGGTGTTCGGGGCGATGTTCGCGAACGTGCGTCCACTCTCCGGCGAGAACTGCACGAACATCGTCATCCACGCCGTCGTTGAACCCGGCGACAACTTCTACCACCTCGCGATGGAGGACGGCGGCCACTTCGCCGCCAGGAGCGTGGCAGAGCGGATCACTCAGAACCGGTACCTGCTGCCGTACGACGGCGCCAACGCGACGGTCGACCTGGCAGGTTGCGCGGAAGCCTTCGCCGCAGCGCCACCCGATGTCATCTACCTCGACGCTTCGATGGTCCTCTTCCCTCACCCGCTGCGCGAACTGAGGCAGCTCGCAGGCCCGGACGCCGTCATCGTCTACGACGCCTCTCAGGTCCTCGGCCTGATCGCCGGCGGTGAGTTCCAGGATCCCTTGAGGGAGGGGGCGGACATCCTCTCCGGCAGTACCCACAAGTCGCTCCCGGGACCTCAGAAGGGGGTCATCCTCAGCAACCGCGAGGACCTGATGAACCGGGTCGAGGCGACCATCTTCCCTGGGCACGTATCCAACTTCCACCTGCACCACGTTGCCGCCCTTGCGGTTACTCTCGCCGAGGCGCAGATCTTCGGCTCGGCCTACGCCCGACAGACGATCGCCAACGCCCACGCGCTAGGAAGCGAGCTCAAGCGCCTGGGCCTTCCCGTGCAGGGCGGCGAGAGGGTCACAGAGTCGCACCAGGTGTGGCTCGACGTCGAAGGGCTCAGAACACCCGACGAGGCGGTCGACTCGCTCCATGCGGCGCAGCTGATAGCCAACGTGAACCTCATCCCGTCTCTGAGGGCGAAGGGCTTGAGGCTCGGTACTCCGGAGGTGACGCGCCTGGGTATGCGCGAGGCAGAGATGCGACAACTGGCGCTCCTCATCCATGCCGTGTTGACGGGCAGGGAGGAACCGCTGCGGGTGCGCCCGCGGGTCGTGGAGCTGGCTCGCCTATTCTCACGACCTCGCTACTGCTTCGAGGCCGACAACTTCGCATGACGCGGATCGAGCGGCTCCTGGGCGCGACGGCCGGCGAGGAGGTGGAGCTCCCCGTCGACCTGATCGTCACCGACGACTGGACCACTCCGGCCCTGCGGGCGCCGCTGGAATCGCTCGGCTGCGAGCGCTCGGCCGTCCCGATCGTACTGGTGCGCGACCACACCCTGTCCGAGGAGCACTACCGGGGTGAGGAGAAGGCGCGCGTGAAGCGTCTGCGCGAGACGGAGGAGTGGTTCGTGAGCCGCTTCGGCGCCACGCTGATCAGCGGCCAGGGAATACAGCACCACGTCCTGCCGGGGAGCGGCCTTCTTCGGCCCGGCATGCTCGTTCTGGGCAACGATTCGCACACGCCTACGCTAGCTGCCTACGGGGTGACGGCTTTCGCCGCGCAACCGACGACCATCGCCGTCGCCGTTCACACCGGCAAGCTCGTGCTCCGGGTACCGGAATCCCTGCTGGTCAGGGTCGAGGGCCGACTGCCGGCAGGGGTAAGCGTCCGTGACGCTTCGCTCACCCTTCTCGACCTGCTTCGAGGCGGTGGCCAGGTGCCACGCCTCGCCACCGGCATGGCGCTGGAATTCAGCGGCCCGGGCCTGGTGGGACTGAGCGAATCACAGAGGGCTGTCCTCGCCAACGCGACTCCGGAGGCCGTTGCCGTAACCTGCACCTTCCCTCTGCATGGCGAGGCGGAAAGCGGGCAAGCCGACCTGCTCCTCGACTTGAGCGCGGCGCGGCCATCCCTCGCGCGCAGCGGACAGCCCGCCGACGTCATCTCGCTCTCCGAGTTCGGTCACACCAGGGTGGACAGGGTCTTCGTGGGCACGTGCGCCGGCGGCACCTACGAGGAGGTCCGCGATTTCGCCGAAGCGCTGGGGGGCGCGCGCGTCGCTGTGCCCACCATCGTCGCCCCGGCGTCGCTGGAGACCGAGGCGCGCTTGCGGCGCGAGGGGATCCTCGCGCGACTCGAAGCGGCCGGTGTAACCCTCCTGCCGCCCGGCTGTGGACCCTGCTTCGGTTTCGGCGTGGGACGCCTCGCCGACGATGAGGTTGCAGTAGTCACCGGCAACCGCAACTCCTTGGGGAGGATGGGCTCGCCGAGGGCACAGATCCACCTCGCCTCGGGACGAACCGCAGGCGAAGCGGCACTCCGCGGAAGCATCGGCGCCCGGCAGGGTGGGCAGGTGGAACGTCCGAGTGGGGCGCGGCCCGTAGTCGTATGGCCGCGATCGGGGAACGTAGTGAGGCTCCTCGGCACGATCACGACCGATGACATCACCCCCTCCGCCGTGCCCGGCGTCGGCACCTCCAGCGATCCCGATCCGGGCGTCGTTCGACGCCTGCTCTTCCACCATCTCGACCCTTCCTCCGCGGAACGGAACCTGGCGGGCGCCGTGATCGTCGCCGACGAGAACTTCGGCGTGGGCAGCAACAGGGCGTCGTCTGTGCGGGCGCTCCAGTTGGCCGGTGTGGCTGCTGTCATCGTCAGGAGCTTCGCTCCCCTATACGCGATGGGCGCTCGAGACGAGGGCCTGCTCCTGCTCAGGATCACCGAGGACGAGTTCTACGACCTGGCGACACCCGAAGCGCAGGTCGTGGTCGATCCCGACGGCGGATCGGTGCGGGTCGGCGGGAGCGTCTTCTCGGTATCTCGGCCTTCACCGTACGAGCAGCAACTCCGCGCGGCGGGAGGCGTCGTCGCCTGGTTGCGCTCGCGGCAGGGCGGCCCGATGGCCCAACTGCGCCCCCTCCCGACCTGAGAGTCGTCCCGGTTTGGCTCTGCCCCGCTGTCGAGACGGGTCGAGGCGTCTAGCCTGCTGCAGTGAAGCTCCGCAGCCTGGGCTACGTCGGCCAGAACCTGGCCACGGGCCTAACCACGGGTCGTACCCTACGCCTCGCCAACCTCTCGGAGCAGCGAGTGGCCGAGGTAGCCGAGAAGAACCTCCAGGACCTGCGGGCGATCCTCGAGTGGAACGTGCGACACGACATCCTCTGCTTCAGGATCGGCTCGAGCGTCATCCCCTTCGCGTCGCACCCCGGCTTCACCCTCGATTGGTCGGCGCGCTTCGAACGGGAGCTGGAAGGGATAAGACGTTACGCGGCGAAGCACCGGCTGCGGCTGAGCATGCACCCCGGACAGTACACGGTCCTCAACTCGCCTAGCGATCGGGTCGTCGCGAACTCCATCGTCGAGCTCGAGTACCACGCGCGGTTCCTGTCGCTGGTCGCTCCCGAGGATGGCACCATGACCCTTCACGTGGGCGGAGCGTACGGCGACCGCGAGGCGGCGCTGGAGAGGTTCGCGGTCAACTTCGAGAGGCTCTCCGAGCGCGCCCGGTCGCGGCTGGTGCTGGAGAACGACGACACCACCTTCGACGCCGAAGCCGTCATCGGACTGGCCGGCGTCATCCGTTGCCCGGTGGTCTTCGACTTCTTCCACCACCGTTGCCTCCGTCCCGTCGACGATTGGCGGCGCGGACTCCCGGAACTGGTGGAACGGGTGGTGGCGACCTGGCGGGGGATGACCCCCAAGTTCCACCTTTCTTCCCCGAGGGCCGCGGGAATCACCGCCCACGCCGACTACATCGCGCCGGACGATCTCATTACTACCCTGCGGATCATGGAGGAAGTGGGCGGCGACGACCGCTTCGACCTGATGCTGGAAGCGAAGGCGAAGGATGCCGCGGTGCTGGAAGCGATGGCGGGCCTGACACCCTACTGAAGGTTCAGGTCGTCAGCCTGGCGCCGATCAGGGGTTCCGGACCGGAGGTGGATACAAAAGGGGAGCCCGCCCAAACTGCCCTTATCATGTCCCGCATGGCTACCACTACCCTTCCCACCCGAGACCAACTCGATCCCCGATTCACCTGGAACATAGAGAGCCTCTATCCCGACGAACAGGCCTACCGCGACGAGTTCGAGATCGCCGAACGGGACATCGAGAAGCTGCGCAGCTACCGGGGCCGGCTGGGAGAGAGCTCCGCGACGTTGGCCGACTTCATGGACGAGTACTGGCGGATGGTTGCCCGGATCCAGAAGCTGGGACTATACGCGAACCTGCCGGTTTCGGTCGATCAGGGGAACCAGGAGGCGCGCGGGCGGGCGGGTCGGTTCCAGGGCCTGGCGGTGCGTTGGAGCACGGCCGTCGCCTTCGTCCAGCCCGAACTGCTCGAGATCGGGCACGACAGGCTGCAGGAGTTCATGCGCCAGGAGCAGCGCCTCGGCTACCTCGAGCGCTACTTCGAGAAGCTCGAGAAGAACCGCGCACACGTGCGTTCACAGGAGGTCGAAGACATCCTCGGCCGACTCAACGACCCCTTCGGCGCCATCGAGCGCGCCTACAACAGCCTCGCCAACGGTGAGATCGAGTTCGCGCCGGTGACGACCGAAGATGGCCCGAACAAAGGACAGGTGTACGAGGTGGGCCGCAGCAGCTACCCGCGGCTGCGCATGTCCACCGACCGCGAACTGCGCCGCAAGGCGTACGCCTCCTACAGCGACGGCTTCCTCTCCTATCGGAACACCTTCACCGATCTGTACCTGGGCCGGGTCAAGCAGAGCGTCTTCTGGTCGCGGGTGCGCGGTTACGAGAGCACGGTCGAGGAGCAGCTCGAACCGCGCGAGGTCCCGCGGGCGGTACTCGATGCGGTGGTGGAGACGTTCCGCAAGAACATCGGCGTTTGGCACCGTTACTGGGCGGCGCGACGCAAGATCCTGGGCGTGGATCGCCACGAGGAGTGGGACATCTTCGCTCCCCTCTCCCCGAACCCGCCAACCGTTCCCTACCGGCAGGCGATCGACTGGATAGTCGAGGGGATGAAGCCGCTGGGCGAGGAGTACGTCGAGCCGATGCGCCGCGGCTTGCTGGAAGAGCGCTGGACCGACGTCTACCCGAACCGGGGCAAGCGCGACGGCGCTTTCGCCGCTCGCGCCTACGAGTCGCAGCCGTTCATCATGATGAGCTACCACGACGACCTCGAGAGCGTCTCGACCCTGGCTCATGAGCTCGGTCACGCGGTCCACGGGGTGCTGCTGGGCGAGGCTCAGCCCCTCCCCTACGCCAACTACTCGATGATGATGGCCGAGACGGCTTCGAACTTCAATCAGGCGCTGGTGCGCGGCTACCTGCTCGAGCAGCTCAGCGACGAAGACTCGCGGCTGGCGGTCCTCGACGAAGCGTTCTACAACTTCCACCGCTACTTCTTCATCATGCCCACGCTGGTTCGTTTCGAGCTCGCGGTTCACGAGGCGGTCGAGCGGGGAGAGGGCCTCACCGCCAACCGCCTAGGCGAGATCATGCAGGGGCTCTTCCAGGAGGGTTACGGCGACGAGATCGCCACGAGCGAGCGCACCGGCATCACCTGGGCGCAGTTCGGCCACCTGTACGTGCCCTTCTACACCTTCCAGTACGCCGCGGGGATCGCGGCGGCGGCCGCTCTGGCCGAGGATGTCCGTTCCGGCCGGCCCGGCGCCGTCGAGCGCTATCTCACCTTCCTGCGGGCCGGCAGTTCGGTGCCACCCGTCGACGCCCTCCGAGCAGCTGGGGTGGACATGACCACCGCCGCTCCTATCGAACGGGCGTTCGGTCAGCTCGAGGGGTATGTCGCTCAACTCGAGGAGTTGGCTGCGAAACGGTAGGACCTCCCGAAGGGGATTGGGCCCGCCGCGGCGCTAGATAGTGCCCGCGGGCCGAACATGGTCGTGCAGTAACATTGCCCCTGAACCATGGCCCATAGACGCCTGCGCCGCCGACGCCGACTGCTGACCGAGCGACTGATACGCCGTTTCAACATCCGCGAGTCTCGCGAAACGACGTCTCTCATCGCGTCGGCCATCCTCATAGGACTGTTGGCCGGGCTCGCGGCCGTGGGCTTCGACCGGGTCGTGCACTTCTCCGAAGTGTGGATCCGGAACCTGGTAACCGCCGAGGGCACGGTACTGGGAACGGTCACCGCCCTGCTGATCCCGGCGATCGGGGCGCTGCTCGTCACGCCGATAGTCCTGTACTGGGCTCCTGATGTCCGTGGCTCGGGCGTTCCCAACGTGATGTTCGCCGTCTCCAACCTCGGTGGCAGGCTGGCCAAGAGGATTGTCTTCTGGCGGCCGGTCGCGTCGGCCATTGCGATCGGGACGGGAGCTCCGCTAGGCACAGAGGGTCCCGTGGTCCAGCTGACGGCTGCCATCGCATCGGCGACCGGCGGTTTCATGCGCTTGAACGACTCGCGGCGACGCAACCTGCTGGCCGTCGCTGCCGCCGGCGGCATATCCGCGACCTTCAATGCCCCGATCGCAGGTATGCTCTTCGCCCTCGAGGTCATCCTCGGTCAGTTCGGTAGCCGCTACGTCGCGTCGGTCGTCATCGGCTCCGTCACCGCCTCGGTGGTATCGAGGCGATTCCTGGGTCCCGATCCGGCCTTCTCGGTCAGGAACTACACACTGGGTAGCCCCTGGGAGCTGCCCCTCTACCTGGCCCTGTCGGTGCTCGCCGGATTCGTGGGGGTCGGATTGGTCAAGGCGATGGCCGCTTCGGACGACCTCTTCGATAGGCTGAGAGTTCGTCCCTGGCTGCGGCCGCTGAGCGGCGGCCTGGCCGTCGGCCTGTTGGGCCTGCTGGTGCCGCAGATCCTGGGGCGCGGCTACGAGGTGACCGGGTCCATCCTGAGAGGCGAAGCTACCGGCATCGGGCTCCTGCTGGCGATAGTGATCGCCAAGACCCTCGCCACCAGCGTCGCTCTCGCTGCCTGGCTTCCGGGCGGCGTGTTCGCGCCACTGCTGATGATCGGTGCGTCATTCGGGGGAGCGTTCGGTACAGTCGCCGCCGGCCAGTTCCCCGGGCTCGAGCTCGAACCGGGCGCCTTCGCGCTGGTCGGTATGTCGGCGGTCTTCTCCGCTGCCGAGAGGGCTCCGATGAGCACCATTCTGCTCGTCTTCGAGATGTCCGGGGATTACCAGCTGATCCTTCCGCTCCTTCTGGCCACGGTAGTTTCGATGCTGGTGTCCGAACTGATCCAGTCGGAGTCGATCTATCACGTGATGTTGTCGCGACGCGGCCTGAGCCTACAGCGTCACCGCGCCTTCGACCTCCTGCAGACGGTGCAGGTCAGAGAGGTCATGGTGGACGAGGCCCCGGCGATGCCTGCCAGCGCCTCACTCGCTGAAGCGGAGGAGTTGATGGCAACGGGCGGCGGAGAGGCTTTCGTTCTCCTCGAACCGGGCGGCGGCAGGAAAGTCATGGGCGTAGTGAGTCGCGGAGATCTGGAGAAAGCACGCCAGGCAGGACTCGAGGACACTACTCCGCTCGTCAAGATCGGGACCCGAGCTGTCCAGGTGGCTCAGGCCGACGACCCGATCAGCGAGGCGCTGGAACGGATGGCCGAGCACGGTCACAACCGTTTGCCAGTGGTGGACTCGCGGGACCGGATGACACTGTTAGGGATGGTCCGGCAAGGCGATGTTGCTCGCGCCTACTACCGGGCAGTCCAACGGGAGAGATCGGTCGAGCATGCTGGGGAACGGCGTCGCCTAAGAGACCTAACCGGTCAGGAGATCGTCGAACTACGCATACCGAGCGACAGCCCCCTCGCCGGCAAGACCCTGCGTGAGGCCGGACTTCCGCCGTGGTGCGTGATCGTGGCGATCCGCCGGCGCGGTAGCACCCACTTCCCGCACGGTAATACTCGCCTTCTATCGGGGGACAGCGTCGTGGCGAACGTGGCACCCGGAAGGGCTGCCGAGTTCAGGAAACGGTTCGAAAGCAGGGCGGGCTAGGAAACCCTCGGTACACAGGGTGCAGTCGAAAGACCCGTGGCTGCTCAGCCGGCCCAGGCACTTCGGCCTCAGCTGCCGGAACTCCCGCCGGCGCCCTGGTGGGCGACGTCTCCCGACTGCCGTCCCTCGAGGGTTCTCTTGCCGGCCCTGTTGTCGTCGGCGAACCAGCGCAGGAAGAGAACTATCACCGGGATACCGAAGGCCACGAAGCTGGCTATCTTCATGATCACTCCACCCAGCTGCTGATCGCCCAATACCGAGATCGGCGCGATCCTCGCGGCTTCGGAGTAGGTCGGGTAGAAGGGTTGCTGAGCGAAGGTGAGGATGGCTCCCACGAACAGCTGACCCAGCGGCAGCGCCGCCAGGTAGATTATCTGCGTCCCGTAGCCTGCCCTCGGCAGTTCCGGAACCCTGCTCATCACCGGCCACCAGACCATGAGGGCAAGGATCAGGAAGATGACGTGCTGGAAGTGGTGGATGAACGGGTTCACCAGCGCCGGCCCGTAGACCATCGGAAGGTGCCAGAGACTGAAGCCGAGGGTGAAGGCGGTGAAGGCGACGACGGGTCTGGTGATCGTGTAGAGCAGAGGCCCGAATATCTCGTGGCGGGCCAGCGGCCGCACCATCCAGACCGGGGTGCCGGCGATCAGCAGCGGTGCGACCACGTAGGAGAGGAGCAGGTGCTGCGCCATGTGGGCGCTGAACAGGTACCGCTCCGAGAGGTCGTGAAGTGGCGACGCCTCGGCCAGGAAGGTGACGACGAGGCCGCTGGCGAAGAGCGCGACCTGGAGCCTCGACGGTTTGGCGCTGTCGGGCACACGGGTTCGCAGCGGCCCCGCCAGCAGCCAGTACGCCACGGCTGCGGTCAGCAAGGTGCCGATGAGGACCGGATCGAAGATCCACGGGATGGTGTTGACCGCAGCTAGCCCTTGCATCGGGTGGAGATCGGGCGTCACCCAGGAAGTCTACCAACCGCGGCCAGGAACGCCCGTCGCCGGCACTCTGATCCGATGCGCTGAACCAGGACGGGGGGCGAACACTGGGCTCGCCCCCCGCTCCCGGACTTTCGGGCGGAGGCGGTCGTACCGCCTCCTCGGCTGATTACTGCTGCCCGTTGGCAGGCTCGTCGGCGGGAGCCTGCTCCTCTGCAGGCGCTTCCTCCTCGGCAGGCTGCTCTTCAGCAGGCTGCTCTTCAGCAGGCTGCTCTACGGCAGGCTCCTCCTCGGCGGGCGCTTCCTCCTCGGCGGGCTGCTCCTCGGCGGGCTGCTCCTGCGCCTCGCCACCGCCGGCTACATCCTCGACCTCCTCGACCTCGGCGTCTACCTCCTGGGTCTCGGCTCCGACGACGTCGTAGACCGGCACGAACGTGACGGCCTGGGAGACGTTCACCTCGACCGCCGAGGTGGCGATCTGAGCACCGGTCAGAGCTCCCTCGACCTCGTAGCCCGTCTCGAGCGTCCCGGCTATCACGTAGACCCCAGGCGCAAGATCACTGGCGGTGAAGGTACCCGTGAACTCCTGAGAATAGTTGTTGGGGCCGGTGACGACGAAGCGCGTATCCTCGTTCTCCGTCTGGACCGTCACCTCACCGAACTCGGCGTCCTCGATGGTCGCCTCTTCCTGTGCCTGGAAGGCATTGTCCGGGTAGGCGTTGGCTTCGGCCGGCTCGAATGCGCCCTCGTCGAACGCGGCCAGCTCCTCGAGAGTGGCCTGGACGCCAACGATCTCGCCCGACTTGACCTCGACCAGCGTGTGGGCGACCTGGAGGTTGTCGTCGGTCGCGGCGATCGAGTAGACGCCGGGCAGGAGACCATCGACGACCGTAGGCTCGTCATCGGCGGCGTCTACCTCCACGCGCTGGTAGTAACCGTTCGGACCGACGATGTCCACGTTCGCCGACTGATCGTCGGGGGTGGCTATGTCGAGAGAGATGGCGCCCGTGAGGACTTCGACCTCGATCGTCTGGGCCTGCGCCTCTTCGTAAGGCTGCGACTCGGCTACCTGGATCTCGCCGAGCGGGGCGACTTCCTCGCCCTGGATCTCTATCGTCCGGGTCTCGGGCTGCTCAGCGGCGCCTCCGCCTGCGGCCTCCTCGACCGGCTCCTCAGCCGGCTGCTCCTGCGCCGGTTCCTGAGCCGGCTGCTCCTGGTCAGGCTGCTGTGCGGGTTGCTCCTGCGCGGGTTGCTCCTGCGCAGGCTGCTCCTGTGCCGGTTGCTCCTGGTCCTGAGCGACTGCGATGCCGAATCCGAGCAACGCCGTCACCAGAAGCCAGGTAACTGTTCTCTTTATCGATTTCATCTATCCCCCCTCGAATAGTGAATTTTCTTCCGAGGAAAGGCTAGGCCGCGATGGTCCCAGCCTCTGTAAGCTGATTCTGCTACTCCTCACATCCACGGCCCCCCTCGGCGTGTGAGCGTCCATGAGGAAGGGGCGGCACGCGGCCGCCCCTCGGTCGTCCTTCCAAAAATGCCGCCGGTCGCCCGGTCACTGCTGCTGGGAATCACCTTCGTCTTCCACGTCGATCTCGATGGGATCGTCCTCAGCCGCTTCGTCAGCGGCAGGTTCCTCGTCGACCGGCTCATCGCCGGCCTGTTCGACGGCCGACTCCTCCGCCGCTTCGCCGCCGCCGGCGACGTCCCGCTCCACCACCTCGGTCTGAGCGAACACGTCGAACACCGGTACGAGCCGGGTCGCCGTGGCGACGTCAACGCGGAACTTCGACGTGGCTATGCCGGAGCCGTCGTCGGTGCCGGCGATGACGTAGAGGCCGGGCAGCAGGTCCTCGGCAGTGAAGGTGCCTTCGAACTCCTCGGAGTAACCGTCAGGACCGGTGATCACGAAGGTGGCATCATCGTTGTCGGTTTCCACCGCGACCGCCCCGAACTCATCGTTCTCGAACACCTCAGGCTCGCCGACCTCGAACGCTTCGTCAGGGTAGACGAAGCGATCTCCCGCGGCCAGCGCCTCCGCATCGATCTGCGCCGCGGCATCGTTCAATGCGATGTTAACGAGGGTCGCCTGGCCCGGGGTCACCTCCACGAGAGTGTGGGCGAGCTGAAGGCCATCGTCGGTGGCCGCCACCGAGTAGACGCCCGGCAGCAAGCCGTCAACGACCTGCTCGTCTTCGTCGCTGACCTCCAGGTGCTGGAAGTAGTCGTCCGGGCCCACCAGATCCACGTTCGGGTGTTGTTCGCCTGGCGTTTCCGCGGTGAAGACGATCGCTCCCGTCTCCACGGCCACGTCCACCTCTTCTGTCTCGGCGTCGATCGGTTCGGTCCCGGTGACCTCGATCCCACCGACCGCGACGAACTCCTCGCCGCCTACCGTGCTGACGTCCTCCTGGGCGAGCGCCGCACCGGCCGCAACCAGAATCAACACCAGGAGCAGATCGCGAATTCGACTGAAAGTTGTCATCCTTGCCCCCTTCCTGAGCTGTGAACTCACTCTCTCAGGGTAGGGAGTGTTCGGGAAGCCAAACTGTGAGGTGGTTCAGTTCTACCCTCAGCGGCCTTCGGCCGCCCCGGCCCCGGCCTCGCGCCCGCGAAGGATTCCGCGCTCCCTGACGATGTCCAGCGCCAGGGTCTGATAACCGATCTCGTCGAACAGCACCACGACCTTGCCCTCCTCGTAACGGACGACCTGGCCGTCACCGAAGCTCTCGTGCATCACCTGGCTGCCTATCGGATACGGCCCATCCTCATGCCCCTCGGCGACCTGCCCCGCCTCGCAGCGGTCGCAGTTCCCGCAGGGCGGATCGTAACTCTCGCCGAAGTAGGAGAGGAGGTAGGCACGGCGGCAGCCCTCGGTTTCCGCGTAGGAGCGCATCATCTCTACCCGCGACTTCTCGAAAGCCTTGTGCCGGTCCTGCAGCCGCTGGGCCGCTTCGGCAGCCTCGGTAGCAGAGGGACCGCCGTCGACGGCCGTGACGGTCCCGTCCCCATCGACCTCGAGCGCTCCGACCTCCTCGAGGTGGTTGAGAACGGTCTGCAGTCTGGTGACGGAGAGTCCGGTTGCCTCCCTCAACTCGGCCGCATCGACCGGTCCGCCGGCGCTCTCCACCAGCACCGCGATCCTCTCGTGCGTGCTCGCGTCTATCGCGGTGCCGCTGTTGAGGAATCGCTGGAGGCGCACGTCATCGGGTTGGTAGAGGAGGATGGCGGCTGCCGGGGTCCCATCCCGTCCGGCTCGGCCTATCTGCTGGTAGTAGGCATCGAGGGAACCGGTGATGTCGTAATGGATGACGAAGGCCACGTGCGGCTTGTCTACCCCCATACCGAAGGCGGTGGTGGCGACGATCACCTCCAGTTCGTCGTCCATGAACGCCGACTGGACACGCTCCCGATCCGTCTTGTCACGACCCGCGTGGTAGGCGGCAGCGCGGTAGCCGGCCTCCTCGAGCCTCTCGGCCAATTCGTCGGCGTGTTGCCTGGTCGCGACGTAGACGATGCCCGGGCGGCCCAGGTCGGGTAGGAGTTCCAGCAGCCGCTCGAGCTTCTCCTTGTTCCCACCCATGCGCTCCACGCTCAGCTCGAGGTTGGGCCGGTCGAAGCCGTGCACGATGATCTCCGGCTCCTTCATGCCCAGCCGCTCCACGATCTCCTCGCGAACCGGCGCCGCGGCAGTGGCGGTGAGCGCCAGGATCCGCGGCTCGCCCAACGACTCGATCACCGCCTTCAGCTGCAGGTAGTCGGGGCGGAAGTCGTGGCCCCACTCGGTCACGCAGTGTGCTTCGTCGATGACGAAGAGCGAAGGCGGCGACTCGCGCAGCCGCTCGAGGGTGTCCCCGCTCGAGAACTGCTCGGGGGCGAGGAAGAGGAACTCGACCTTCCCGGTGGCCGCCCGCTCGAGCAGATCCCTGCGCTCCTCACGGCCGAGCGTCGAGTTGAGCGCTTCGGCCTCTCCCCCTTCGGCCCCGTACTCCGTCAACGCCTCCACCTGATCTCGCTGCAAGGCGAGCAGAGGCGATACGACCACGGTCTTCCCCTCCACCATCAGCCCGGCGACCTGGTAGATGGCCGACTTTCCCGAACCGGTAGGCATCACCACCAGGGCGTCGCGCCCCTCCACCACCGCTCTGATGGCCTTCTCCTGACCCGGCCTCAAGCCGTCGTAGCCGAACGCCTCCCTCGCCAGCTCGCGGATGCGCTCCGACAGTCGGCCGTCGGCCTTCTTCCCATTGGACATGACCCATCCCCCCGACGGTCCGGATGGAACTCCCGAACCGCCCCGCTCGCAACGATAAGGGCGGCTCGCCCGGCCGACCGTACGGCGACCGACAGCCCACGCTTTCCGCCCCTTGGAGTGGCGACAGCGGTGCGAGAACCGTGCCGTGCCCGACAGCCGAACTTGTCCACGGAACCGTACGCTTCTCTCGATCTAGAACTTGGGGGGCGACATGGCTAACGACAGACGCAGGCAGGAACGAGAGAGCGAAGAGCGGCGGCCGCGGCAGGTGCCGGCGCAGCACCAGCAGGATCAACCCGGCTCGGAGAGTCAGATGAGGCCACGGCCTCAGTTCGAGGCCCCGGAGTACCGGGCGGCCGGCAAGCTCGAAGGGAAGGTCGCGCTGATCACCGGCGGCGACAGCGGCATCGGCCGGGCCGTGGCCGTCTACTTCGCCAAGGAGGGTGCCGACGTGGCGATCGTCTACCTCGACGAGCACCAGGACGCCGAGGAGACCGAACGACAGGTCGAGCAGGAGGGGCAGCGTTGCCTACTCATCCCCGGCGACATCCAGGACGAGTCGTTCTGCAAAGGCGCGGTGGAACAGACGGTCGACGAACTGGGCAGGCTCGACATCGTGGTGAACAACGCGGCGGTCCAGTACCCGCAGGAGAGCATCGAAGACATCAGCGCCGATCAGCTGGAGCGAACCTTCCGCACCAACGTCCTCTCCATGTTCCACATCACCAAGGCGGCGCTCAAGCACCTCGCCGAAGGCTCGTCGATCATCAACACGACCTCGGTGACCGCCTACCGCGGCAACCCGACGCTCATCGACTACTCGTCCACGAAGGGCGCTATCCTCGCCTTCACCCGCGCGCTGGCGATGAACCTCGCCAAGAAGGGCATCCGGGTGAATGCTGTGGCTCCGGGTCCCATCTGGACCCCGCTCATCCCCGCGTCGTTCTCGGCCGAGAAGGTGGAGAAGTTCGGGACCGACCAGCCGTTGGGCCGCCCGGGCCAGCCCGAGGAGGTCGCTCCCTGCTACGTCTTCCTCGCCTCGTCGGACAGCAGCTATGTGAGCGGCCAGACGCTTCACCCGAACGGGGGCGAACCGGTAGGAGGGTGAGCTCGGCAGCGGTGGTAGGCCGCTGCCCGACCTGGGACCTCATGGAGTTACGATGTCGGCCATGACCGACGAGGCGGCGGACCGGCACGAACCCGAGGTGGTGCGGGCCAAGGACTGGATACACCTGCAGGAGTTGCTCTTCCGCGACGCCTGGAACCCGCAGATCTCCAGGCACCGCTCGCCCTATGCCTTCCATGGCGAGGCGGTCGCCGGGGAGGGGCTCGATACCTCGCTGATGACGCTGAAGGGGCCGTACCACCGGCTCGAGCCCCACCTGTTGCGCAACTTCCGGAAGTACGCCCACCGCGACGCGGTGTTGCACGACACCGCCTGGCACTGGCTGGCGATGGGTCAGCACCACGGACTGCCTACCCGGCTCATCGACTGGACCTTCTCGCCTTTCGTCGCGCTCCACTTCGTGACGGCTTACCTGCACCTCATGGACGAGGACGGAGAGGTCTGGGCGGTCGACTACAACGAGGTGCACCGGCTGCTTCCCGACCAGGTGGTGAGCTTCCTCGAGCGGGAGGGCTCGGCCGTGTTCACCGCCGACACGCTGGCTGAACTCGCACCGACGCTTGCCGACTTCGACTCACTCGCTCCCGATCCGGTGATGCTCTTCTTCGAACCACCCGCGGTAGATCCCCGAATCGTCAACCAGTACGCCCTCTTCTCGGTGTACGGTGATGCCCGCTGCGGACCCGAGGAGTGGCTGCGTCGCCATCCCGGGCTATGGCGCAAGATCATCGTTCCGGCCCAGATCAAGTGGGAGGTTCGCGACAAGCTCGACCAGGCGAACATCACCGAGCGCACCCTCTTCCCTGGACTCGATGGCCTCAGCCGCTGGCTCAGGCGCAACTACAGTTCACCCAGTGAGGTCGAGAGCGCTCCTGCTGCCGAGGATGGCGAAAGGCGCACCTGAAACCGGTTCCAGAATCATTTGTATCTATCCCCCGAGTACCAGGCATCTTTGAGCGGAAGCCCGCTTACGATTATCCTGATGGTCCGGGGGGGCAGCGGGGTACGGAGACGCCCGAGCAGCACCGAGCAGGCAGAGGATTCGGCGTGAGCGCGACCGGATCCTTTTGCATCTGAGGGGCAGTCTCGGTCCTCTCGGCGCCAGCCGAAAGGCCAACAACTCCAACGAATGCAACCGTGACGGCGAAGCCGCACGGTTCTTTCGCTTGGTCTCCCGTCGCCTGTACGCCCGATCGCTCGGAGAAGTCGCAGACGGGATAGGCTGATTCCAGCGAACGGGCGGCCGGCAGATTCGCCCGTCGTACGCCTGGCGAGCCGCGGTTCCCGGGCGTCCATACCAGCTGGCGAATTCGGGCCTGCCCGAGAAGAGGTCGAGATGAAAGCCGTGATGAAGGTCGCCCCCGGGGTGGGTAACGTCGAGTTGCGCGAACTGGACGTGCCGCATCCTGGACCGGGCCAGGTCCTGCTCGAGGTGAGAGCCGCCGGCATCTGCGGTACCGATCTGCACATCTTCCACGACGAGTTCCGAAGCGAACCGCCGGTCGTGCTGGGTCACGAGGTGGCGGGCCGCATCGTGGAACTCGGCGAGGGGGTGGAAGGTGTCGAGCGGGGCTGGCGGGTCACGACCGAAACGTACTTCTCCACCTGCGGCCGCTGCCGCTACTGCCGGGCGGGCCACACGAACCTGTGCCCGCGGCGCCGCTCGATCGGCTCGGCTGTCAACGGCGGCTTCACCCGCTACCTGGTCACGCCCGCTGCCAATGTCCACCGGCTGCCCGAAGGCGTGAGCGACCGCGCCGGAGCGCTCACCGAACCGCTCGCCTGCGTCACCCATGCGCTGCTCGGCAGCCAGGTGATCCGGCCGGGGGATGTCGTGGTCGTGGCTGGACCGGGTGCCATAGGGCTGCTGGCCGTGCAGGTGGCGGTATCGGCCGGTGCGACCGTCGTCACCCTGGGGACCTCCAGCGACGAGGGGCGGCTGGCGCTCGCCCGGAAGTTGGGCGCGGCGCACACGTTGGTCGTTCCGGATGAGGATCCAGCCGAGCTCCTCGCCCTGATCACGCCTGAAGGCCACGGCGCCGACGTCGTCATCGAGTGCTCCGGGGCGGGTGCGGCAGCGAGTCAGCTGCTCACCCTGGCTCGGAGGCGCGCTCACTACCTGCAGGTCGGCCTCTTCGGCAGGGCGGTGGCGCTGGATCTCGACCAGCTCTGCTACCGAGAACTGACGATGACCGGCAGCAACGCAAGTACGCCCGAGTCGTGGCTGCGTGCGCTCGAGCTGCTGGGTCGCGGAGCCGTGGACACCGAGGCGGTGATCAGCTGCGCCTACCCATTGGACGGATGGCGCCAGGCGTTCGACGACTTCGAATCGAAGCGGGGAACGAAGCTGCTGCTCGTTCCCGAGGCCTAGAGCCTCTTGCTGGCCAGGGCGCCGCGCGCTCGGGAGAGGTTGAGCTGCGAATCGGGCAGCTTCCTCAGGTAGAGCGAGAGCATCAGGGTGTCGATCAGCACGAGCTGGGCGATCCGTGAGCTGATCGCCTCGCTGCGGTAGCGGGTTTCGGCCGAGAGGGTATGTAGGCTCAGGTCGGCGATACGGGTCAGGGGCGAACGGCCGTACCGGGTAACAGCCACCACCGTCGCCCCGGCCTCCTTCGCCAGTTGCGCTGCCTCCAGAATGTCCTTGGTCGAACCGGAGTGCGATACGAAGACGGCGACGTCTCCGGGTACCAGCACCGCGCAAACCTGGGCCGCGTTGTGGCCGTCGCTGACCGCGTTCACCGGGATCCCCAAGCGGAGGAACTTGTGATAGGCGTCTTGAGCGACGGCGCCGGAGCCGCCCACCCCCAAGAACTCGATGCGCTTCGCCTGGGCGAGCGCGTCGACGACCGCAGCCAGGGCGTTCTCATCGACGATCTGGACTGTCGAGCGGAGCGTATCCACCGACAGGTTGACGAGCGAGCGGAGGACCTGCGAGGGCCGGTCTCCCTCGTCGATGTTGTGATCGAGCTGCTGGTGATCACCGCTGAGCTCACGGGAGAGCCTGATCTTGAAGTCCTGGTAGCCGCGGTAGTGCATCTCCTGGAAGAGGCGCACGATCGTCGCCTCACTCACCAGTGCCTGCTGGGCGAGTTCGGTGATCGAGAGGAAGATCACGTCCTCGGGGTGCCGGAGGACGAAGTCTATGACCTTCTGACGGGCGGGACCGACGGCCGAGCGGGCGCTCTCGAGCTTGCGCAGGATCTGTGGGGGCTCGGCCGCGGGCGAGGTCATCCCTTCACCGCTCCCATCGTCAGGCCGGTGACGATCCAGCGCTGGATGACGAGGGTGAGGAGCACGACCGGCAGGGTGATGAGCACGGCAGCGGCCCCGAGGCCGCCGAAGTCTATCTGCCCGTAGCTGATGAAGTTGAACACCGCCACCGGCACCGGCTGGGTCCTCGGGCCCGAGAGCACCAGGCTGAAGAGGAACTGGTTCCAGGAGAAGATGAAGGCGAGGATCGCCGCCGCCACCGTGCCGGGGGCAGAGAGCGGCAGCACCACGCGGAAGAAGGTGCCAAGACGGCTGGCGCCATCCACGTAGGCAGCCTCCTCTAGTTCGATCGGTACCTCCTCGAAGAAGGAGATCATGATCCAGATGATCAGCGGCATGCCGACGATCAGGTGGGTGAGCGTGAGAGCGAGGTAGGTGTCGATCCATCCGAGCGCCCGGAAGGCGAGGTACCAGGGCACCAGGTAGGTGATGTAGGGCGTGAGCCGGGCGATGAGGATGCCTAGCGCCAGTCCGTTCTGCTTGAAGCGGGCGATCGAGTAGGCGGCCGGCAGGCCCAGTACCAGTCCGAAGCCGGTGGAGAGGGCGGCTATCACGAACGAGTTCCAGGTGTAGGTGAGGAAGTCGTTCTCTCGGATGACGTTGCGGTAGTTCTCGAACGTGGGCTGGAAGAACCAGACCGGCACCGGGCTGGTGTTGTCGACCTGATTGCGCAGGCTGGTGAGGATCATCCAGTAGAAGGGGAAGAGCATGACGATCAGGACCAGCGCCATGAGCAGGAAGATGCCGGTTCGCTTCAGGAGTTCCCGCCGCTCCGGGGTCACTTGCCACCCCTCCTGGCCAGGTTGAGCAGGATGGCCACGCCCAGCACCAGGAACATCAGGAAGATGAGGAGCGAGGCAGAGTAACCGGCCCTGAAGAACTGGAAGCCCGTCTTGAACGCGAAGACGTTGAGGGTCTCGGACGCGATGCCCGGGCCGCCCCCGGTGATCACGTAGATGATGTCGAAGGTCTTGAGGGCGTCGACCGTGCGGAGGATCAGGGCCACCACTATGGCCGATCGGATGGAGGGCAACGTGATGTGGAGGAACGCCTGGATGCCCGTCGCCCCGTCGATCCGCGCCGCCTCGTAATACTCGCCGGGGATCCCCTGCAGCGCCGCGAGCAGGATGAGCGCGATCATGGGCGTCCACTCCCAGACGTCGACCATCACCAGCGAGGGGATGACCAGGTCGGCGTTGGCGACCCAGAGCGAGCGGGGCAGGCCCAGCGACTCGAGGAAGTAGTTGAGCACGCCCAGACTGGGGTTGAACATCAGCGCCCAGATCAGAGCTATCGCCACCGGGGTGGCGACCATGGGCAGGAGGATGATGGTGCGCACTAGCCCTTTGCCGGGGAACTCCCGGTTGAACAGCACCGCGATCCCCAGGCCCAGCACCAGCTGGATGGGCACGGCCAGCAGCGTGAAATAGAAGGTGTTCCTGACGCCGTTCCAGAAGCGCCGGTCGGCAAGGGCCTCCTGGAAGTTGTCGAGGCCCACGAACGTCGGGGGCAGGCCGATGAACCAGTTGTGCAGCGAGATGTAGAAGTTGGCCAGCACCGGCCCCACGATCAGGACAGCGATGGCGAGGAGAGCCGGCAGCGGGAAGAGCCATTGCGCGTAGCGGTCGAAGAAGTCGCTGGCACGCTTCATGGAGAAACCATATATGTGGAACGGCTGGCGAAAGCGGGATTCAATGGGTCGGTTCCATTACTCAGATAGAGGACGTTCGGACCGGCTGGGCCCGAGGTAGGCAGGTCCTGCCCGATGCTCGGGCAGGACCTGACCTGGGTCAGAGGGCCTCGGACCTTCAGTTGGTGCGGGCTACGATCTGATCCATCTCCTCAGCGGCGCGTTCCAGCGCAGGTTCCACCGGCTCGCCCTGGAGCGCTGCCACGATCGCCTGACCGTAGGCGTCGCGAACCTCGGCGACCGGTACCACCGGCGGGTTCCAGTTCGGCTGGCCGCGGTTGAACGACTCGCGGGACGCCTCGATCCACGATTCCGGCGCTGTCGCCTGGAACTCTTCGTTCTCCCAGGCCGACTCGCGTGCGGCGGGCACTCCCGCGAGGAGGGCCTTGACCTGGTTCTCCTTCGAGAGGGCCCACTGGATGAAGTACCAGGCAGCCTCGGGGCTGTCGGAGGCATGATTGATGGAGAGGCCCCAGACGAGCACCGCGGGCACGCTGCCATCGGGACCGGCGGGGAGGGGAGCGTATCTGGTGTTCTCACGGACCACGTCGATCGCCTGCTCGGGGTCTTCCACTATCGAACGGAAGACGTTGGCGTCGAAGACCATCGCCACCTCACCCTGCGCGTAGAGGCTCATGACCTCGTTCCAGTGCAGGTTGGTGGGTCCGGGAGGGCCGTAGTTGCGGAGCAGGTCGGCGTAGTACTCAAGGGCCGCCACGCTCTCCTCGCTGGCCAGGGCAGAGCTGCCATCCTCGTTGAGCCACTCGCCGCCGAAAGAGTAGAGCAGGTTGACGATCTGGCTGGTGGCGGCTGCGCCGCGACCCCGCATCGCGAACCCGGCTACCTCGTCGCTATCTAGCGCAGCAGCGTACTCGGCGAGCTCCTCGAGGGTCTCGGGCGGGCCATCGAGCCCGGCTTCCTCGAACAGGTCCTCCCGATAGAAGAGCAGGCTCGACTCGATCTGCAGCGGCAGGCCGTAGAGGCCCTCTTCGCTCTGGAACGTACTGAGCGCGCCGGCGAAGAAGTCCTGCAGGTCGAGATCGGGCATGGTCAGCGAATCGTTCTCGACGAAGTCGTCGATGTGCCGTACCCAGCCGGCCCCAAGGTACTGCGCTCCGACCTGGCCGGGCATGATCATGTAACCATCGAGGGTCGGGGCCCCGCTGGCCACTTCGAGGAGGCGGCGCTGGCGGAACTGGTCCTCGGGGTACGACTCCAGCGTGACGTCGATGCCGGTGAGTTCCTCGAACTCCGGTACAAGCGGCTCGATGAAGTCGGTGAAGGGGTGCTGGTTCATCATGAACCGGATCTCTTCCCCTTCGAACTGGCGCCAGTCGAACTCCTGGGCAGAAGCCACCCCGGCCAGCATCAGGGCCACGAGTAGTGCGGTGAACGTTCTTCTCATGCGTCTCCTCCTTACCTCTTCCAGCTCAGGTGCGGCCTACCGATCGCCGACTCGAGCCACGTTGCTGAAAATTGGCTTGCACCTGCAACTCTACGGATGTGAAGAATTTCTGTCAAGATTGGTTTTTCGACCCCTCTGTTAGAACATGGTCAGCATGAAGACGAGTCAGGAAGCGCACAGCGAGCCGAACCACGAAGCGGCGAGGGCGATAGTCGTCATGGGCGTCTCCGGCTCCGGCAAGTCCACGGTCGGACGCCTCCTCGCCCGGCGGCTGGAGTGGGAGTTCGCCGACGCGGATGTGTTCCACTCCGAAACCAACGTGGAGAAGATGCGCCGAGGCGTCCCGCTGGACGATGCCGACCGGCGCCCCTGGTTGCAGACGCTGGCCGAACTGCTGGCCGACAGACTCTCGCGCGGCCGCTCGATCGTCCTCGCCTGCTCGGCCCTGAAGGGCGAGTACCGCGATCTCCTGACCGGAGGCAGTGACCGGGTCTCGTTCGTCTACCTGAAGGGTTCACGCGAACTGATCCTCGACCGCCTCCGGAGCCGAGTGGGGCACTACATGAAACCGGACATGCTCGACAGTCAGTTCAGCGCGCTCGAAGAACCGACAGATGCCATGATCCTCGACGTCTCCCGGCCCCCGGCAGAACTGGCGGAGGAAGTGGAGCGAAGGATCCGCTCAGGCAGGGCGCTCACGGGACCGGGATGATCGAGGCGGACCGCTCACGAAGCCAGCTGTGTACCTGTATACCCACTGCCCAGATCGCGACAGCGACGGCAGCATAGATACGAGTGCGCGTGGGGACGCGATTCTCTTGATAGGGGTGCCGGAGCGTTGACTGCTTGGCGACCCGTGCTAGACTTCCGGTCACTGAAGCTCGAGGGAAAGCGGCTGTAGCGGGACGCCCAACCGACGACAAGATGCAGGTTCACGACTCCAACGGCTGGGAGGTGCCGAGGGTATGACGACCGTCTGCCTTCACGTAAAACCGACTGCTTTCGATCCGGGCATAGGCCTCATGTCGGTTACGCTTCTCGGACCCCGATGGACCGGGAAACGCCTCTCGCTGCTCCGACCCTCGGAGTTGGGGCTCGATCATGGCGACCTGGTGGGCTGGTCGGACTTCTACGGGGGCGGCCCCTGCCATGTCAACGTCGCCTGCGCCTCCGACGGCCGCAATTCCGGTTACCTGGTATGGGGCGGGACTCTGGGGCTGCGATTGGTTCCCGAGCACGTCGTGGAGATCGACAGGCAGCTGGGCGACATCCTCGATTCCCGTTCGGTCCTCTGGGTCAAGGATGCGGCGAACCTCCCGCCCGAGGTGCGGCAGGTGGTCGAGATAAGGCCGCCCGCCGGCGACGCCGAGGGCAGCCGCCACGCTGGTAACAGTCAGGAGTTCGTCGCCGCAGCCGACTGGTAACTCCGGCTTCGGGCGAAACGCGCTCACGGTTCACCTCCACTCCCTATAATGTGCCGACCAAGCGAGGCCCAGCCATCCGGCGTGGGGGATCGGGGGCCGGCAGCACATGGCTCTGCTCGAGTTCGGCCTGTTGGGCGGGTTCCAATTCTCTGACCCCAGCGGCACCACAGCTGCCTTGGGCACTTCACGACCCGAGAAGCTCCTGGCCTATCTGCTGTTGAAGAGCGGCTCGCCGCAACCGCGACGGCGGCTGGCCTATCTCTTCTGGCCCGATTCAGACGAGAGTCAGGCGCAAACCAACCTCAGGCGGGAGCTTCACAGGCTGCGCCGGCTGCTGCCACAGACAGAACAGCTGATGCTGGCCGAGGACCACAGGCTGGGCGTGCGACCCGGGGCCGTCGAGTGCGACGTGCAGCTCTTCGAAAGGCAACTCGACCTGGCGAGCAGCGAAAGCAGCGTGAAGGAGCGACTCGAGCGCCTGCACCAGGCGGTGGCGACGTACAAGGGAGAGCTTCTGCCGGAGTACTACGACGACTGGGTCCTGGAGGAGCGGGAACGGTTGCAGGAGCGTTTCCTGGGCGCACTAGAGCGCATCGTCCAACTGTTGGAGGCGGCCGGCGAACTGGCGGAAGCGATCGAGCATGCCCGCCGTTGGCAACACCTCGACCCGTTGTCCGAGCGGGCCGTCGCGACCCTCGTCAAGCTCCACTCCCACAACGGCGATCGCGCTCTTGCTCTGAGTTTGCTCGAGAGGTACGGATCGAGGCTCGAACGGGACACGGGCCTCGGACCAGGGCCCGAGCTGCGGGCCCTGCGCAAGCAGTTGACCGGATCACGATAGGCCACTCGCGAGGCGAACGCGATGGAACGCCGGCCGAACGGTTCGGGTACTAATGTCCCTTCGGAAAGGAGAAACGAGACGATAGGGCGACCCGCCTCCGACGGAGGAGTTGCCCTAGGAGCCTAGAGCTCGCTGGCGACCGATGAGGCGAGTTGCGGGCGGGCGGACGCCGTTCAGGCGCCGGGAGGTGCAAGGTGCTAGCCGAAGCCGTAGGTTTGGAGGGGCTCAGCGTGAGGTTGAGGGGCACGCTGATCGAGCCGGGGGAGCCGCGGTACGACGAGGCTCGCAAGGTCTACAACGGGATGATCGACAGGCGGCCGGCGGCGATCGCCCGCTGCGCAGACGTCGCCGACGTCATCGCCTGCGTCGAATTCGCCAGGAGCGCCGGGATGGCGCTGGCGATACTCGGTGGTGGGCACAACGCCGGTGGACTGGGAGTGTGCGACGACGGGTTGGTCATCGACCTGTCGCCCATGAGGGGGATACGGGTCGATCCGCAAGCCCGAACGGTGAGGGTCGAAGGCGGGTGCACCTGGGGCGACGTCGACCACGCCACTCACGCCTTCGGCCTCGCCACGCCAAGCGGCATCATCTCCACCACCGGCGTGGGCGGACTCACCCTTGGCGGCGGGATGGGCCACCTGACCCGAAAGTTCGGTCTCACCATCGACAACCTGCTGGAGGCGGACGTCGTACTTGCCGACGGCAGGCTGGTAACAGCCAGCGAAACGGAGAACGCCGACCTCTTCTGGGCGTTGCGCGGAGGCGGAGGCAACTTCGGTGTCGTGACCTCCTTCCTCCTGCGCCTGCACCCGCTCTCGACCGTGATCGCCGGTCCGACGCTATGGGATATCGATCGGGCGTCGGAGGTGATGCGCTGGTACCGGGAGTTCCTCCCCGCCGCTCCGGATGACCTGAACGGCTTCTTCGCCTTCCTGGTGGTGCCGCCGGCGCCACCTTTCCCCGAGGAGTTGCAGCTGCGTTCGATGTGCGGGGTGGTGTGGTGTTACACCGGTCCCCCCGAGCGTGCCGAGCAGGACCTGGAGCCTATCCGGCAGATGGGACCGGTCCTCTACGGCTTGCAGGAGATGCCCTACCCGATGCTGCAGGGAGCCTTCGACGCCCTCTATCCGAAGGGTCTGCACTGGTACTGGAAGGCCGATTTCGTCAGCGAGCTGACCGACGAAGCGATCGACCTGCACGTCCAGCATGGGATGCAGCTTCCGACCATGCACTCGACCATGCACCTCTACCCGGTCGACGGCGCGGCCGGACGCGTCGCCCCGGCTGCCACAGCATTCAGCTATCGCGACGCCCAGTGGTCGGAGGTCATCGTGGGGGTCGACCCCGACCCGGCGAAGGCCGAACTGCTGAGGGAGTGGGCGGTGGGTTACTGGAACGCGCTGCACCCCTATTCGTTACCGGGGGCCTACGTGAACTTCATGATGCACGATGAGGGTCAGCAGCGGATCGAGGCAACCTATCGGGACAACTACCGGCGCCTGGTGCAGATCAAGGACCATTACGACCCGGCCAACCTCTTCAGGGCCAATCAGAATATCCGCCCCAGCGGCCTTGGCGACCTGCAACCGGAAGTCGCAGAGATGCCGCCGAAGGAGATTCCGGGCAAGTAGGCCGGATGGCAGGATTCGACCTCGGGCGCGTAGCCCGATCGGCAGGATCCGACTCCGGGCTCGTGGCCCGATCGGCACGATTCGACTTCGGGCGCGGGGCCCGATCGGCACGATTCGACTTCGGGCGCGGGGCTATCTCGACCTCGCGCCCTCATGCAGACGATTTGGCTGATCCCTCCCACGGCGCGCCTGCCGCCCCCATGCCCATGTCTATCCGAAGTGATAGCCGCGGCTCTTCGCCGGCACCGCGAGCGGATAGATCGCCTCGGCCTTGAGGGTGACCTTGATGTCGCCCCGACCCTCGATGGTGCCGTCGACGACCAGGGCCACAGCGTCCCGCAGGACCTCGCGGCGCGCCTCCCAGAGGGCGGGCGAGATCACCAGCTGGATGCGGTTCGGCCCATCCTCGAGGACGAAGAAGGCGTGACCCTTGGCCGTGGGCGGCTTCTGCTTGCCCACCACCAGGCCGGCGGTCCGCACCGAGGTACCGTGCCGGGCCTTGAGCAGCCTGATCAACGGGGTGGAGTCAAGCTCACGCAGCCTGTCCCTCACGAAGTCGAGTGGATGCATCTCGAGCGGCGAGAAGCGGGCGGTCTCGAACTCCCACATGAAGCGGTCCTTGACGACGAGCCGCGGCAGCGCCGGTGCATCCTGGGCAGGCGACAGGAGTGGCCTCGAGCCGCTGGCCATGGCTCCAGCCAGCACACCCAGACGGTAGAG
>DASVCN010000004.1 GCA_036381595.1 Trueperaceae bacterium
AACGTCTCCCTGGCCGACCTGCCCTACACCGTCTCCCGCATCGTGATGGGAGGCGGCGGCATGCCCTCCTTCCACGGCGTGCTCTCGACCGCCGAGATGGCCCAGGTCGCCAGCTTCATCCGGGAGGCGTGGGGCAACGAGGGCGGACCGGTGGGGATCCTTCGGGCGCAGAACTATCACGGGGGAACTTCGGGCCTTCAGCAGTGAGCGGGTTGGGTCCTCCAGCTTCGGGAGGGTCGCCGCCTACCGAACCTCATCTTCCTGCTGGCCGCCTTCCGCAGGCTGTTCCTGCGGCTGTTCACCATCCTTCGGCTGTTCCGGCTGCTCGTCCGGCGCTGCCGCTTCCTCCTGCCCAGAATCTTCGTCCTCTGCCTGGGCTCCACCGGACCGCTGCGAACCGAGGTCCCCCACCTGTTCCTTCAGCGCGAACACCCAGACGACACCGCCCTGCGGCACGCTCACGTCCCAGGGACCGCCCAGTTGGGCAGCTATCGAGTCCTGCATCCTCACCGCGTCCACGCCCCAGCCGGACTGCACGGCCACGTACTGGGTACCGTCGACCTCGTACGACACCGGCACACCGATGACGCCGGAGTTCGTGCGCTGCTGCCAGAGCACCTCTCCCGTTTCCGCGTCGAACGCGCGGAACATCCGGTCGTTGGTGCCGCCGGTGAAGACCAGTCCCCCACCGGTTGCCAGCACCGGCCCCCACGTGTGCGATCCCTCGAACTCGTGCGTCCAGACCTGTTCGCCCGTGTTCACGTTCCAGGCCTGGAGCTCGCCGACGTGGTCGGCGCCCTCGCGCACGTAGAACTCGCTGCGGGCACCGAAGTAGGTGAGACCCGCAACGTACTGCTCCTCTACCCCGACGAGCCGACTGCAGAGGTTCTCGTTGGCAGGGATGTAGACATACTCGGTCTGCGGACTGTAGGCGATCGGCGGCCAATCCTTGCCTCCCCAGGTCGAGGGGCAGAAGGAGGCCTGCTCGCCGACACCGGCCTTGTGCTCGGGGTCGTACTCGGGGCGGCCCGTTTCCGGATCTATCGACTCGAACACGTTCTGGAACACGTACTCGCGAGCATCCACGAAGGAGATCCCGTCTTCGCTTCGCTCGAGGAACCAGAGGTAGCCGTCGCGGGCTGCATGGACGAGTCCCTTTATCGTCTCGCCGTCGCGCTCGAACTCGACCGCGATCGGTGAGGCCACCTCATCCCAGTCCCAGGAGCCGTTCCAGTGGTACTGGAAATGACCCTCGATCTCGCCCGTGTCGGCGTCCATCGCCACGACCGAAGCCGTGTAGAGGTTGTCGCCGGGACGGGACTCGCCGATCCATGGCGCGGCATTGCCGGTCCCCCAGTAGGTGAGGTTCAGCTCGGGGTCGAATATCCCGGTGATCCAGATCGGGGCGCCGCCATGTTGCCAGGTGTCCCCAGGCCAGGTGTCGTTCCCCTCCTCGCCCTCGCCGGGTATGGTGTAGGTCTTCCACACGCTCTCACCGGTCTCGGCATCGAAAGCCTGTACGAAACCTCGGACGCCGAGTTCACCTCCGGAGACGCCGACCATCACCTTGCCGTTGGCGACCAGCGGCGCGAGCGTCATGTAGTAGCCCTTCCGGTGATCCTCCACCTGCTTCTCCCAGACGACCTCGCCCGTGCGGGCGTCGAGCGCAACCAGGTAGGTGTCGAGAGTGGCCAGGTAGACCTTGTCCCCGTAGAGCCCGACCCCGCGACTCGTGGGGTGGAGCTGGAACAGGTCGTGAGGCAGATCCCGCTCGTACTCCCAGAGCTTGTCCCCGGTGGCGGCGTCGAGGGCGATCACCTGGTTCTCCGGAGTGCTCACGAACATCACGCCGTCGTTGACGATCGGCGGGGCTTCGTGCCCTTCGATCACCCCAGTTGAGTAGGTCCAGGCGGGCACGAGGTTCGAGACGTTCTGACGGTTGATCTGGTCGAGTGGGCTGTAGCCCCAACCGTTGTAGGTGCGGCGGTAGTGGAGCCAGTTCGCTGGTTCAGGTTCGAGCAGTCGTTCGTCGGTCACCGCCGTGTAGTCATCGATCGTCCTCGCCGGCTGGGTGTCCTGGCCTCCCTCAGGCGGACCCTCTTCTCCGCCCTGGTCCTGCTGTTCCTGGCCGCCCTGGTCCTGCTGTTCCTGGGCACCCTCGGGCGACTGCTGGTCCTGCTGCTCCGACTGGGTCTGTTCGCCTCGTTGGTCCTGCTGCTGCGCGGGCCCCTCCTGCTGAGCTACGCCGAACGCCAACACGGCCGCGATCGCCAGGCAGTGCATCAGCCTTTCGAACATCGTTCTCCCCCGATCCTTGTCGCTGCGCCTGCTCCGGCTCACTGGTTCTGCTGTCTACCCTGGCCGGAATCTCCCTCCTGGTCGCCTTCGGGCGGACCCTCCTGCTGCCCGCCTCCCGATTGCACTCCCGGCTGGCCACTGGGTGCGGGCAGCTGCACCGACGCCAGGTCAGCCTCCGAGGGCTGCAGCTCCTGCCCTCCCGGTGTGAAGCCGTACTGCTGCAGCAGGAAGGCGATGAGGTCCACGTATGTCTGGTGTCCCAGAGTGCCCGGGCGATCCTGCGGCATGCGGCTGCTCACGAAGTCGAACAGCTCCTGCACGGACCGACCCTGCCAATGGTCCAGGAACTCCTCCCCGGCGACGGCGGGGTACGAAGCCCGACCCAGCAGGTCGTTCCCGTGGCAGACGGCGCAGTGGTCGAAGTACTCCTGGCCCCCCTGACGAGCCTGGGCCTGGGTGAAACCGATCTGCTGTGGCTGGTCCTGTCGCCGGCCCTCTGATCGGTTCTGGGGCTGCCCCGGGCGATCCGACTGCTGTTCTGTTCGCGGTTGCCCCTGTTGGCTCTGCTGTTGGCCCATCGCTGGTTGGCTCTGCCGCGGGGCCTGTTGTTGGCCGGCCGGTTGTTGGTCGGTTTGGCCACCCTGCTGGCCCTCCCCACCCTGCGGCTCCGATCGGCCCCGGCCCGCCTGCTGCACGTCGATCGTGAACGTCAGCGGAACCGAATCGGCCGGAACGGTTATCTCGATCCGCAGCTGATCGCCCGTCTGCTGCGCGGTTACCTGGGCCTGCTGGGAGGAAGTCTGCTGCGGCTGGCCCGACTGCTGTGTGGTCGGTTGACTCAGTTGCTGACTCGGCTGTTGTGCTTGTTGTTGGCCTTGCTGCTGAGCTTGCTGCTGAGCCGGCTGCCGTGCTTGCTGCTGAGCCGGCTGCTGTCCCTGCTGGGCTTGGCCCCCGCCACGCACCTGAGCCACCTGTTGCGCCGACACCTGCCCGAAGCCGTTGCCCCAACTGTTCATCTCGTGCGTGGCGACGGCGGCGATCTGCTCGTCGGAGAGCATCCCGGCGAACGCCGGCATGCCGCCGCCGCCGTTCAGGATCTGACTGATCACGGCCTGCGGATCCTGCAAGGTGGAGTTCCCGGCGAGGGCGGGGCCCACTCCGCCACCACCCTGAGGACCGTGGCAAGAGGCGCACTGCTGGGAGTAGATCTGGCCTCCCTGAGCGGATTGGCCTCCTTGAGCGGACTGAGCGCCCCCTGCCGCCTGGCTCTGACCAGACGACTGCTGCTGCCCGGCGCCAGACTGCTGCTGTCCCTGGGACTGGCCCCCCTGGGCCTGTTGGTCCTGAGCTCCTCCGCTCTGCGACTGCTCGCCTCGCTGCTGGCCCTGTTGCTGATCCTGTTGCTGTGCCTGCCCGCCCCCGCGAACTTCGCTCACCTGCTGAGATGTGACCTGCCCGAAACTGTTGCCCCAACTGTTCATCTCGTGCGTAGCGATAGTAGCCACCTCTTCGTCGGATAGCTGATCGGCGAAGGCCGGCATGCCGTTCCCGCCCTGCAATATCTGGGTGATCACGGCCTGGGCGTTCTGCATGAACTGGTTGCCGGCGAGTGCCGGTCCCACGCCCCCTTCTCCCTGGGCACCGTGGCACACGGCGCAGTGTTGGGAGTAGAGCATCTGGCCCTGCTGCGTCGACGGCCCTGCTTGGCCGCCTCCAGCCGCCTGGCCCTGGCCGGACTGTTCCTGGCCCGCCTGCTGCTGACCTTGCTGAGGTTGCTGCTGGCCCGCCTGATCCTGGCCCGCCTGATCCTGGCCCGCCTGGCCCTGGCCCGCCTGGCCCTGGCCCGCCTGTTCCTGGCCCGCCTGTTCCTGGCCCGCCTGGCCTTGGCCTGATTGCCCCTGGCCCCCTTGGCCTTGGCCTGATGGCCCTTGGCCCGCCTGCTGAGCTTGCTGAGACTGCTCCTGGCCCAGCCGAGCCTGCTGGTCACCGCCGATCGGTTCGAGAACGATCTCCACCGTCTCCCGAGCTCCCCCGGCCAGCTCCACCTCGACATGGCGGGCGGCGCGGCCCTCGGCGGTGGCGACGATGACGTATCTCCCTGGTTCCAGGCCGCTCAGCACTTCGCTCCCGCTCAGATCGAGCATCGAGACGAAACCTCCGGGCCCGCTGACGCTCACGAGCGCCTGTGACGGCTCGGTCCGTATCTCCAACGAAGCGCCTTCGTTCGGGCTGTCCTGTACCAGAGCCATGCCCATGAAGGCGGCGACGACGATCGTCAAGATCCCTCGCCTCATGTCGGTCCCCCCAAGATGCTCGACCGGATCGAGCCACTGCGCGGCGGATTCCGCTACCTGCGTCCACCGTGCTTCCGCACCACCGCATCGACAATGAGCCAGTGCACGTTCGTGCGATGCGTTACCATCCGCGGGCCGCAACGGTGACCGTTACGCCTCAGGTTCGACGGTCAGCACTCAAGGGGATGCGGTCCGCGCGGCCGTGCCCTCCTCTCCTTGCCACCTGGGCGAAGTACCGCCTTTGCCCGCTGCCCCGATGCTGAAGGTGACGTTGCCTGAGCCGGAGAGGGTGCCGCTACCGCCCAGGAAGATGCCTATGCTGGGGCCGCCGGCGGCCCCGCCGCCGGCGCCGCCCGAGCCACCGTTGCCTCCTCTGCCTCCATCTCCACCGATCGCAACGGTTCCGTTGCAACAGTCGCCACCCGCCCCGCCATCGCCACCGATGCCGCCGGACCCCCCTGCGCCACCGTCGCCGCCGTCGCCGCCATTGCCGGTGGTTATCGACGTTGGGCCCGCGATGACGACCGAGGAGTCCCAGATGTAGATCCCGAACGAACCGCCGCCTGCCTTTCCGCCCTGGCCACCGGACCCGCCCGCGCCACTGGCTCCGCCACCACCTCCGCCGTTCCCGGTGGCGCCGCAGCCGCTGTAATCGCCGTGGCCGCCTCCTCCGCCGCCACCTCCTCCGCCACTGCCATCCGTTCCACCCGTACCTGGCTCTCCGTCATCCCCCTGCCACTCGGTTGACGCGTAGTCGAAAACGTTCAGACCTCCGCCCCCATCGATCCCCGCCGAACCAGCCGAACCAGGTAGTCCGTCGCTGCCGTTCCCACCCCTGCCGCACGAATAGCTGCCGAATCCGCCGAGGCCACCCGAGCCGCCGCCTCCTTCACCCGCGTAGCCGTCGGCCCCTTCGCCGCCTTCGTAACCGCCGTCACCGCCGTCACCGCCTTCGAAGGTTCCGTAGGCGTACCCGCCGTAACCGCCGAGGCCCAGGTACCACTCGTCACCGCTGCCGCCATCGTCGCCCCAGCCGCCGTCGCCGCCGTCGTTGCCGGCGGCTCCCGCCTGCCCGTCCGAACCGTCCAGTGCGTCCCCGGCTACGATATCGACCGCTTCGAGAGTTACTACCGACCCACCTGTCGCCCTGAGCGCGTAGACACTGAGCGAATCGCTTCCGGCCGACCCCTCGATCGTCATCAACTGCAGCAGGACATCGGTGCCGCCACGCAACAGCACCCCCTGTCCTTCGCCAACCAGCCGTGTGACCTCGTCGGTCGACCGTGACCAGTCGGAGGGGTCGTAGCCCCCGTAGAGGCGAAAGTCGCTCAGCACTTCCAGACCGCTCCCGACCGGGTAGGTTCCTGCGGCGATGACGATCTTCCCGAGCAGGCGCGAGCGACCGACCCCTATCGCCGCCGAGGGGGTGGCGAGCGGCGAGCTACGGGTACCGGGGTTGGAGTCGTTCCCGAGCGGGGAGACGAACAGCGTGCCGGAGTCCTGCCCGTCGAAGCCGTCGCAGTTGACGTCCACGAAACCCAGGTCCGGCTCGTCGACCGCATCGGGGTTGATCGCGCCGTCCCCATCGTCGCAGTCACCGGCGTTCCCCACGTACCCGTCCGGCGCCTCGAGCGCGGCCAGCGCCGCCTCGGGATCACCGTATCCGTCCGAGTCGACGTCAGGGAACCAGACGTCGGCGACGACGACCGACAGGCCGAACCGGACGCTGTTTCCCGCGCTGTCTTTGGCCTCCACCGCGAGCGCCCGTTCCCCGCTGCCCTCCGCTCTCCATTCGATCATCCAATCCCGCCGGTCGTCCGCGCCACCGCCGCGGGGACCCACGCTTCCCGCGGCGAGTTGGGCGCCACTCTGGCCATCGAGCAAGCGGACCGTGGCCACCTCGCGATCATCCACCACGAAGCCGCGGAAAACGGCGGTTCGGTCGCGCCCGAGCAGGCTGCCCTCCACGGGGGTGGCCACCTCGAGCACCGGTGGAAGCGTGTCGGGCGGTAGGGGAACAGCACCGTTGCAGGCTGCGAGCAGCAGGGCGGTCACGACGGACGGGACATGTCGCAGGCCAGCGCCGACGACTCGATGGGGTGCGGGGACGGAGTGCATCGCGCTTCCTCTCCGGTGCCGTGGCGAGCGGAACGCCGCGGGGCCGGGTAGTTGCGATAGGCACGATTTGGCCGATCAGGACCGGCCATACCCGGCACGGATCCACCGAAGGTATGGCGCTGGGCGTTATGCGGCCGTTACGCGGCGCGGAACTGCCAGGAGGATCGGTGCCGCCCGCCGGCGTGGGAAGCGAAAAGCGCCGGCCGTCGAGCTGTCAGACCTCTATGACGACGACTCCTTCGGGCTCGGCGCCAGCGGGCCGGTAGAGCGACTCGATCGCTTCGCGGTAAGCGGCCAGGGCGGGCTCCCGCCTCAGCTTGAGGGTTGGGGTCAGCAGCTCGTTCTCGGTGCTCGCCTCGCCCACCGTAAGCACCGCCCGCTTCACGCAAGACCAGCCGGGCAGGCCGGCGTTGGCCCGTCGCAGCGAGTTCCGGACCGCTTCGTGGAGGGCCGGTTCGGGGAGAAGTTCCCTGGCCTCCACGTTCCGTTGCGGGAACAGCGCCATCAGGGCTTCACGGTTGAGGAAGAGGAGCGCCGCGCAATACTTCTCGCCTTCACCCAGGACTACGGCGTGCTCGACCAGCGCCTCTGCCTCCAGTTGCTGTTCTACCGGTTGCGGCATCACGTACTTCCCCGTCGAGAGCTTGAACAGGTTCTTCTTCCGCCCTGTGATGGTTATGAACCCTTCGTCGTCGATCCGACCCAGGTCACCGGTGTGGAACCAACCATCCCTGAGGACCTCGTCGGTAGCGTCCTGACGCTTGTAGTAGCCCAGCATCACGTGGGGTCCGCGCGTGAGGATCTCCCCATCCTCGCTCGTCGTCACCTCTGCCCCGGCGATCGGTGTTCCGACCGTGCCCGGCCGATTGTTGTCGGGTCGGTTGAAGGAGATCACCGGGCTCGTCTCCGTGAGCCCGTACCCCTGGAGGACGTTCACGCCGGCTGCGCCGAAGAGGTTCACGAGCTCCGACCGAAGTGGCGCGGCGCCGACTATCACGTTGCGCATGCGCCCGCCCAGCGCCTCCCGCCACTTCGAAAGGACCAGGCGATCTGCCAACTTCAGCTTCATGGCTTCGCTGCCCTGAGGCTGGGCGTCCACTCGGTAGCGCCGAGCGAGGCCCAAGGACCAGTCGAAGATCGCACGCTTCAGGCCGTGAAGTTCGCTGCCCACCCCCATTATCCGTTCGTAAGCCTTCTCGAGCACCCGCGGCACCGTGGCCATCATCGTTGGCCGGATCTCCCTGAAGTGCTCCCGAAGCCTGTCGGGATCGCTGTAGTAGACGGTGTTCCCGTACCACATGCAGCCGTACTGGAGGGTTCTGGCGAAGATGTGCGACAGCGGCAGGAAGGAGAGGACCGTCTCGTCGGGACCCCGCCCGTAACCTGCCAGGCCGGTGAACGAGGCGATCGCGTTGCTGCTGATGTTCTGGTGGGTCAGCATCACCCCCTTGGGAACGCCGGTCGTTCCGGAGGTGTAGATGATGGTGGCGAGTTCGTGCGGAGAAAGCCCCTCACGAAGCGCTCGGACGGCGCCCGGGTCGGAAGTGGCTACGGCTCGGCCGCGACTCATGAGGTCGCCCGCGACAACGGCAGCTACGCCTGGGACTGTCTCGTCGGGCGCCTCACCCTCCATCACGACCACCATGTTCACGCCGGTTTCGGGGAGTGTGGGCGCGACCTTGGCGAGCAGCTCGGCGTCGCTCACAACGAGCACCCGCGCCTCGCTCTCTACGAGTATGTGGCGGATGTTGCCGGCGGCGTGGGTGAGGTAGATGGGCACCGTGACGAGACCGGCCATCAGGCAAGCCATGTCGGGGAGGGTGAACGAGACGTCGTTCTTCGCGAAGAAGGCCACCCGGTCGCCCTTGTTCATGCCGATGGCGCCGAATCCCAGAGCGAGAGCCTCTGCCTGCGACCGGAAGTCGGCGGTGGACAGGGAAATCCACTCCCCATCCCGTAGCTGGTTGAACGCCTTCTGATTCGGGTTCCGCTCGACCGCATCGTCGAGGAGCGAAACGATCGTTCGCCCCAGGACCAGTTCGCTGGTCCCTTCATCCGGGCGGAAGGAGCGGAAGGCTGCCCCTTCCGCGACGGGAGTGGGGACATCCTGTCGCATAACGTCGGTCACTTCGCCACCCCTGCTTCCAGATAGGGCCCCAACTCGTGGAGCGCACTGACCGAATGGCCTGTTGTACAGCTGGCTAAAGGTTAGCACGCCCCGCCCCGACCCACTAGGACGGGTGCAGGACGATCGACAGCTGCGTTACTGTCACCGCATGGATACGTCCCGACTGGAGGAGTTCGTCTTCGAGAAGATGGCCCGAACTCGGCTTCCCGGCCTCAGCCTCGCACTGGTGGCGGACGAGGAGCTCCGCTACGCCCGAGGCTTCGGACAGCGGGATCTCGACGACGGCCGGCCGGCCACCCCCAACACCCTCTACAGCATCGGCAGCGTCACCAAGTCGTTCACGGCGCTGGCCGTCTTGCAGCTCGTCGAGCGGGGGGTGCTCGACCTGTCCGACCCCGTCGAGAAGCACCTGCCGTACGACATCAGGCCGAAGGGAGGTACGGTCCGGCTCGAGCACCTCCTCACCCACTCGTCCGGGATCCCCGCTCTCGCCTACTCCGAGGCGGTGATCGGCCACGCCAACGGCACGGGGGGTCGTCCGCTGCCGATCGGGGGGCCCGAGGACGTCCTCACCTTCATGTCCGGGTCCGCCGAGTGGGCCGAGAGCCTGCCCGGCGAACGCTGGGCCTACGCGAACGAGGGCTACGCGCTGCTCGGTCTGATCGTCGAGGAGGTGTCGGGCCAGAAGTACGAGGAGTACCTGCGGCAGAACGTCCTGCGTCCCCTCGGGATGGAGCGCAGCTTCTTCGCGCGCAGCGAGGTCGAGGCCGACGCAGACGTCGCCGTTCCCTACGTGCTCCCCGCCGACGCACCTCCCCGACCCGGCCGCTACCTCTATCGCAACATCCGCAGTGAAGGCGGCCTCATAAGCAATGTCCTCGACCTCGCTCGCTACCTTCGCGTGTTCCTCGCGGGCGGGGCAGGGGTGGTCGAGCCGGGATCGGTCGAGGCGATGATGAGGCCCAGGGTAGACGGCCCGTTCCGCCGTTCCGGACTGGCGGGCGAGCCGGCCGGGGACGTGGCCAGCGGTTGGGGGTTCGGCCTGGTCGCGGAGGAGCTGCTCGGCCGCAAGATGGTAGGTCACGGGGGCAGCGTGCTGGTCTCCACGGCATATCTGGCGTTCCTTCCGGAGGATGGCCTGGGCGTGGCGGTGCTCGCCAATGCGAGCGGCTACCCCCTGCGGAAGATAGCCAGGGCAGCGCTGGCCACGATGCTGGGCGAAGGGCCGGAAGTCGTGCCGGCCGTGAAGGTCGAGAGCGAGCTCGAAAGCGTCTGCGGCCGCTACCGCGGTTTCCGCGGAGCGATCGAAGCGACGGTAGAGAGGGAGGGCGACTTCCTGCGACTCCGGTTCGACGGATCAGCTGCTGAGCAGGCGATCCTCGTGCCGGAGCAGCTGACCGGAAGGGAGCTTCGCTTCTTCACGCTGACCGACGGCCTTCGACTCCCGGTCGTGATACGGCGCAGCCAGACCGGAACCGAGCTCCTTTTCGAACGGCACAAGCTGAGGAGGACAGGCGAGTGAGGGTCGGCGCCCAGGAGGATATCCTCGTCCTGGTGCGGCACGCGCGAACCGCGCCCGTTCCCGAACTCGAAGCGGCGGCGTGGCGCCTGGCCGAAAGCGCGACCGATGAGTGCCGCAGGCTCGCGGACGAACTGCGGCCACTGCACCCCGACCGCATCATCACCAGCGACCATCACAAGGCCGAAGCGACGGGCGCGCTCCTGGCCCGCTACCTCGGTCTTCCCCGCGAGAGCGCCGTCGGCCTCGAGGAGCACGACCGCAGCGGGGTCCCGTTCTACGAGGACCCGCGAGAATTCGTGGCGAAGGTGAAGCGGCTGTTCGATCGACCCGAAGAGGTCGTACTGGGCCAGGAAACGGCCGAGGGGGCGCTGGAACGCTACGAGGCCGCGATCCGCCGGGAGGCGGAGCTTCATGGTCGCGAGCGGTTGATCCTCGTGAGTCACGCGACGGTGATGGCCCTGCTCGTGGCTCGCCATAACGAGGTCGACGGTTTCGAGTTCTGGAAGACGCTCGAGATGCCCGAGGCGCTGGTGCTACGACTCGAGGACTTCGCCCTGCTGGATCGGCTAGGGGCAGGAGGCGCCTCGAACGAAGAGGTCAACCGCTGAGGGCGGGCCCCTTCGTCCCGCCGCCTAGCTCTGCCGGCTTCCTTCGGCCTCGGCCTTGACGGCCTTCTCGACGAACTCGCGGGCGAAGATCTTCATCTCTGCTGCCAACGCCTGGTTGCGAGTGGCGCCCTGATACGTGTCGGCCAACGACATGAGCGTCTGGAAGAGGAACTCGTTCATCTCCTGGACGGTCATCTCCTGCGTCCACAGGTCGATCCTCATGGCGTTGCGGGCCTCCGGGTCCCACAGCGCCAAGAGCATCGCTCGCGCCTCCTGCTCGCCAGGCACCGGCGCTTCGTCCGCCTGCCAGCGGATCGACTCGATGCCCTCGTCGCTGCGGTCGACGCTCAGCCTTATCTCGGAACTCTTCATATGACCGATTCTAGCCCCGCCCCGGATGGGTCGGGAGTCGCGACCGTGTGACGGGCGTCTCAATCGGCCCGGCGTGGGGGCCCCATTATTGTTGCAGCGACCTGAGCGGTCAGCGGGCCAGGCGGATCGGCGGCACCAGCCGCGGATCCCTGACTCCCGCGGTCCTCAGTAACGGGTCGAAAGGGGGGCAGAAATGCTGGAAACCATCGCTATCATCCTGATAGTTCTCTGGCTGCTGGGCCTGGTCACCGGGTACACGCTGGGCAACTTCATCTACATCCTGCTGGTCGTCGGGATAATCCTCTTCCTGGTTCGCCTCTTCAGTCGAGCGTAGCGGAGGACGGGAACCATGAGGGCAGCGACCATCGTCGGCATCCTCCTCGTCCTGCTGGGGATCGCTGTCCTCGTCTTCGGCGGCTTCTCCTTCACGCAGGAGGAGACCGTGCTCCAGCTGGGCCCCGTCGACGTCGAGGCCGCGGAACGAGAGACGGTTCCGCTGCCACCGATCCTGGGCGCGATCTCGCTCGTAGGGGGGATCGTCCTCATCGCCATGGGCAGTCGCAAGGGCTGAGGAGCCGGCAGCCGCTCAAGCAGGCTCCGTGGTATGTATCGGTCGACGGCATACGGTTATCGTCTGGCCGAACGGAGTCGGAAGCATGAAAACAGTGATCTGGATAATCGGAGCGCTCCTCATCGTGGTGGGCGTGATCAGCCTGATCTTCGGCGACTTCACGCTGCTGCAGCACGAAGCAGCCATCGAACTCGCCCCCCTCAAACTGAGGGCGGCCGAGGGGAGCACGATCCCGCTGCCGCCACTGATCGGCGGAGCGCTGGTCATCCTCGGTGTGGTCCTGATGACGGTAGGCTTGGCCGACGCCGGCCTGCCTATGAAGCGCCGCCTGGATTGACCGGAACTCGCGACCTATAACTCCTGCCGGGAGTAGCTCCGGAGGGCGGCAGCCTCTGCCTCCTCCGGCGCTCCTTAATGCCCCTTTAAGGCAACACGGCCGCAGTGCACTCCATCGTTGCCGGCATCGGCCGGGGGCCGTAGACTCGGTCGAGAACCGACGATCGACGTAGCGACCCTTCGCCCCCGAGGAGATGCGATGAACGAACTCGACCTCGTGCAACTCGCCGACAATCCCGATCCCCGCGCGCCTTGCCTGCTGCTCCTGGACACCTCGGCCTCCATGGCGGGAGCGCCGATAGGAGCGCTGAACGAGGGGCTCAGGGCGTTCAAGGACGACCTCATGAACGACGAACTCGCCCGCCGTCGCGTGGAGGTTGGAGTGGTGGCTTTCGGCAACGGCGGCGTCAACACCGCCCAGGAGTTCGTCACCGTCGAGGAGTGGGAACCCGATACGTTGGTGGCTGGAGGCTCGACGCCCATGGGCGCCGCCATCCAGCGCGGCGTCGAGATGTTGGGCGAGCGCAAGGAGATGTACAAGCGCGCCGGGCTGCAGTACTTCCGACCCTGGATGTTCCTCATCACCGACGGAGAGCCGACCGACCGCTGGGAGGAGGCGGCTCAGCAGGCGAAGCGAGAAGATGCCGGCAACGGGCTCGTATTCTTCGCCGTGGGGGTCGAACGAGCGAACATGGAGCGGCTGTCGCAGATCGCTCCGCCGGGACGGAAGCCGCTCAAGCTCAAGGGGCTGATGTTCTCCGAGCTGTTCCTGTGGCTCTCGCAGAGTCAGCAGCGGGTATCGCACTCCCGGGTGGGCGAGCAGCTCGAGTTGCCGCCCGTCGGCTGGGCGGATGTGTCGGTCTGAGCAGGCGCGTGTCGCGGACCGGGGAGTCAGGAGAGGCTGAGGTAACCGCATGTCGCGACTCCTCGGCCTGGAAGGTGGTGGCGGCGACGATCACCGGCAGTTCGCATCTCGCCCGCGACGCCGGCAACGAGGACGCTCTCCACTGCTCCTCGGCAGACGATGGCACCCTCCTGCTGGCGCTAGCCGACGGCGCCGGATCTGCGTCGCAGGCGGCTGAGGGCGCACGCCTGGCTGTCGACGAGGCGGTCGCCAGCCTGATGCGCCGGCAACCACTCGGCGACGACGAAAACGAGCTCGAGGTGGCCCTGCGTGGAGCTCTCGACGACGTGCGCAAGGCGGTGGCGAGCCGGCTCCGGCGCTCGAGACCGCAGGCGCGCCACAGGGCGAGCGACTTCGCTTCGACGCTGTTGCTGGCCGTGGTGGGCGGCGGAAGACTCGCCGCCCTACAACTGGGGGACGGTGCTGTAGTGGTCGGCAGCGAGGGCCGTTGGCAGCGGCTGACGAAACCGTACCGGGGCGTTCATGCCGGCGAGACGATCTTCGCGACCAGTCGTGGAGCGGCGCGGCGGGCCGAGGTCGGGATCGTGTCGCTCGAGCGAACGGAAGCGATCGCGCTGCTCAGCGATGGTCTGGAGCCGGTCGCGACCGACCTCGCGAGCGGCGAGCCGCACGCCCCCTTCTTCGAACCCCTCGCTTCCTTCGCCCGGCGTGACCTCCCCAGTGAACTGCTGAGCGCCGAACTCGCCGACTTCCTCGCGAGTGACCGCGTAAGGCAACGCAGCTCCGACGATCTGAGCCTGGTACTGGCGGTGCGGGACGGCCCATGACACTCGTCGCCGGCCAACTGCGGACCGCCTCCGGAAGGCCGCTCGAGCTTGGCGAGGAGCTTGGGCGTGGGGGCGAGGCGCGGGTTCACGCGATCCGGGGCGACGGCGCCTCAGCGGTGAAGCTTTACGCCACCGCCGACGCCGAACGGGCGCGCAAGCTGTCGGCGATGATCGCGCGGGCGCCGCTCGACCCCGACCGCAAGGCGGGACACGTGTCGATCGCCTGGCCCCGTGAGCTGGTACTGGCCGACGACGGCAGGGTCGTGGGGTTCGTCATGCCCCGCGTCGACGCGCGCCGCTACCTTCCACTGCACCAGCTCTATCACCCCGGCAGCAGGCGAAATCGGGCGAGCGGGATCAGCTGGCGCTACCTCGTACGGATAGCCCGCAACCTGTGCGGGGCCGTAGCGGCTCTCCACGACGCCGACTACGTCATCGGCGACCTGAACGAGAGTAACGTCCTCGTGGACGACAGGGCTCTTGTGACTCTCGTCGATCTCGACTCGATCCAGGTCACCTCCGGCTTGAAGACCTTCCGCTGCAACGTTGGCAAGGGAGAGTACACGCCTCCGGAGCTACAGGGGCGCTCCTTCCGCGACACCAACCGCAAGTCGAGCAGCGACCGGTTCGGCCTGGCCGTGCTCGTCTTCCTCCTGCTGATGGAGGGCAACCACCCGTTCGCCGGCAGTTACCGTGACGAGGGGGAACCTCCGAGTCTCGAGGAGAACATCCGCTCGCGCCGCAGCCCCTACTTCGGGCGCAGCAGACTGGCTCCCCCACTGGCTGCTCCGCCTGTCGAACTGCTGGGAAGCGAACTGCAGAGTCTGCTGCGGCGGGGAGTGCTGGGTCAACCGTGGCGCCGGCCCGATCCCCGCGAACTCAAGGAAGCCCTGGGGCAGCTCGAGGGTGAACTGGTGCAGTGTGGGGCGTCCGCGACCCACGTCTACCCCGGGCACCTCGACTCCTGTCCCTGGTGCGAGCGAGCGGCGCTGCTGGGCCGCGATCCGTTCCCCTCCGCATCGACCAGGAGCGGAGCGAAGAGCGGCGCAAGCGCGAACGGTGGGGTCGACCGGGGCCTCCTGACGGGCGGAGCGACCGGTCCGCGCCCGCGCTACGGCGGTGCGAAGGACGACCGCTCGCGGCCGCCGAACAACGGCGCGAGAGACGGCCGGTCGGGAGTCTCGACCGGGGGAGCGGCCAACGGCTACTCGGTCCCAACGGTGAATGGCGCGACCGTGGGGCGCGGCTCGCTCGCGTCCGGGCGGAGTGTGGGCAACGGGGCACCGCTGCGGGGCCGGACCTCGTACGGCAGGAACGCCGCGCCGACAAGTTCTGGCGCTGCCAGGACAGCTGGTCAGCCCGTCGGTTTCAGGGGCAGCTGGGCGCAGTTCCACGCCCGGCTCCCGCTGCTTTCGCTCTCACTGCTGGCCCTCCTGGCTGCTCCGTCGTACCGGTGGCACGCCGAGATACGCACCCAACTGGCCTCGCTGACGGCGAACTCGGTGGCTCAATACCTGGGCCTCGCATCGCTCGTTCTCCTGCCCGGCCTGGGCCTCTCTGCCGCGCTCTACCGGCGCTCACGGCAACGGCCCGAATTCGCCCGCGCGCTCATCAGGCTGGAGCGGGTCGTCAGAGCGGGGGTTGCCGCCAGTCTCATGTCGCTCCTCGCCAGCCTCGCTGCCGGGCTGCTGCTGGGCCGCGGCTCGGTCCTCGCCGGCGATTGGCTGTTACTGCCCAGTTTCTGGGTCGTGGCGTTCATCATCTCGCTTCGCACCGTGGGGCCGAGCAGGCCCTGACGGCTACGGCGGGTGTCGCCGGCGGGCATGGCAGGGCCGGGCAGCGACGACTGCCTGTCCCGCTACACCACGTGTCAGGACACTGCGGAGCCTCCGGTGCCTTGCGGTATGGTTGCTCTCATAATGCCAACAGCAGGAATGAAGGGCCTGATACTGGCCGCGGGGCACGGGACGCGGCTGCGCCCGATAACCAGTCTGAGGCCCAAACCCACGATCTCCGTGGCCAACAAGCAGCTCATCCACTACGCAGTGGACAACCTCGTCGAGGCCGGCGTTCGCCAGATCGGGATCGTCGTGAGTCACGACACCATCAACTATCTGAAGAAGAGCCTCAGCGACTACCAGGGGAACGGCGAGGGGCCGACCTTCGAGTACATCATCCAGAGCCCGCCGCGGGGTCTGGCCCATGCGGTGAAGGTGTCACGCGACTTCCTCGGCGACGACCCGTTCGTCATGTACCTGGGCGACAACCTCTTCGAGCACGGCATCCGGGGCTTCGTGGAGGCGTACCGGCCCGAGGAGGGGATCAACTCGGTCCTGGCGCTCGTCAGGGTGGAGGACCCTCGGCAGTTCGGGGTGGCGATCGTCGAGGACGGCAGGGTCAAGCGGTTGGTCGAGAAGCCGCAGGATCCGCCGAGCGACCTGGCCATCGCGGGCGTCTACGTCTTCGATGCGAACATCCATCGGATGATCGAAGGGCTCGAGCCGGGAGCGAAGGACGAGTACCAGATAACCGACGCCATCCAGAAGCTCATCGAGGCGGGCTTCCAGGTCGCGTCGGTCGAGGTTCCGGGCTGGTGGAAGGATACCGGCAGGCCGGAGGACATCCTCGACGCCAACCGCCTCCAGCTGATGAGGGTGAGGCGGGAAGTCCGCGGCACCATCGAGGACTCCGAGGTGGAGGGTGAGGTGGTCATCGAGGAGGGGGCAACCGTTACCGGCAGCCGCATAGAGGGGCCGGCGTTGATCGGGGCCGGGGCGAGGGTGGAACGGGCCCACATCGGTCCCTTCACTACCATCGGCGATCAGAGCACCATCCGTGACTCCCGGCTCGAGTATGCCGTCGTGGGCGCCGGGAGCACTATCGACGGGGTAGCTTCGCCGCTACGCGACAGTCTCATCGGCGAAGAGGTGAGCATCATCGGCGAGAACGGCAGCAAGGGCGCTCACCGTCTGATCGTAGGCGACAAGAGCAAGCTGAAGCTGAACGAGAGCTGATGCCGCATCTCTCACTCCAGCTAGCCGGGACGCTCCGGGGATTCCCTTGGCGGCTGCCGCGCCGCTTCCCGGCTCCCCGGCAGCAGCACCCCGAATTCGTTGCCATGCCCGTCCGCGTCGCGCCACCAGGCGTGGCCGCCCCACCCTTCGGCTATCGAGCGGACGACGTACAGTCCCACGCCGTTTTCTCGTGAACGGGGGCCCCGGACCGGCTGTTGCAGCGCCGTCAGCGCCGTCGAGTCGAGCGGGAGCGGTTCACCTTGGTCGCGCACCATCAGTTTCACCCAGCCGTTGTCCGGCTCTGCCTGCACCACGACCCCGCCCCCTTCCGGGCCATGGATCGACGCGTTCTCGATCAGGTTGAGGATGACCTGCAGGACCTTGTCGGGATCGGCCCAAACTATCTGGCGCCCGGTCGCATCCTCGAGCCGTACACCGCGCTCCTCCAACATCGGCGCGAGGATCTGCTGCGCCCTCGCCAGCACCTCGGCGAGGGGGAGACGCCGCTCGCGAGGGGGCGATACCTCGGTCGTCAGATCGCCAAGCAGCCGAACTACCCTGTCGGCCTCATGGACCGCCCGCTCGAGCAGCCGTGCTTTCTCCCCGGGGTCGAGATCGTCGATCTCGAGCGCTTCGAGGGTCGAGCGGACCGTGGTCATCGGGGTGCGCAGCTCATGGGAGAGGGTCGCCAGTAGCGCTTCGGCTTCCTCACGGGCCCGCCTCGCCTCGCTCAGGTCGCGGAGCGCCATTCCGCCTGGTATGGGGACCGCCTCGACCACCCTCCCTGCCAAGCGGACCTCCACACGGTCGCCGTGAAGGCACACCCGCTCGAGCCGGTGGTCGCGCAAGACGGTTATCAGCCGCTTCCCCGCTGCCCAGGCGGGATCGGCGTCCAGCATCGTGCCGGCAGCGCTGTTGATCCGCACGACCCGGTCGCCTTCGAACAGGACGACGCCTTCGGCGAGGCCGTCGATCCAGTCAGCCGGTGTGGCCATCGTTCTCGATACCGCTTCTGGCACCCTTCCCGATGCCGTTCCTGGTACTGCCGGCTATCCGGTAGCCCTTGCCCCTCACCGTCTCGACGCACTCCTCGCCGAGCCTGCTGCGAAGCTGAGCAACGTGCTGGTCGACGGTTCTCTCGCTGCCCAGGAAGTCACCGCCCCACACCCGATCCAGCAGCTCGGCGCGAGAGAAGACCCGGTCGGGATTCGACGCCAGGAAGACGAGCAGGTCGAACTCGCGGCGGGTGAGGGTCAGCTGAGTTCCCCCCTTCGAAACGGCCGCGCCCTCGAGGTCGATCCGCACCTCGCCGATCCGCAGCTCGTTCTTCGGCGGCAGCCGGCGAAGGAGCGCCCGTAGACGCGCTACGAGTTCGGCGGCGCTGAACGGCTTGGTGAGGTAGTCGTCGGCCCCGGCCTCGAGGCCACCCACCCTGTCGTGCTCGCTGGCCCGGGCCGTGAGCATCAGCACCGGCAGCCTGGCAACGGCGGGATCGGATCGCAGCCGGCGCAGGAAGGCATCTCCGCTCTCGTCGGGCAACATCCGGTCGAGAACCAACGCGTCGGCCTCGGTCAGCAGCGGCCAGGCCTCACCCGAGCTAGCGGCTTCCAGCGGAGCGAACCCGCCCCGGCGCAGGTGCAGTGCCACCAGTTCGCGCACACTGCTCTCGTCCTCCACGATCAGGATCCGGGCGCTGGCGCTCACTGGGGGGGTTCAGCCGAAGTGGCCCGAGACGTAGCGCTCGGTCATCTCACTCTGTGGGTTGGTGAAGATCTGATCGGTGGGTCCCTCCTCGACCAGCACTCCCAGGTGCATGAAGGCCGTCCTGTCACTCACCCTGCCAGCCTGCTGCATGTTGTGGGTGACGATCACCACTGTGTACTCCTGCTTGATCTCGTGGATGAGCTGCTCTATCCGGTCGGTGGCGATCGGGTCGAGCGCGCTGGTGGGTTCGTCCATCAGGATAAGGTCGGGCTCCGTTGCCATCGCCCGGGCGATGCAGAGCCGCTGCTGTTGCCCGCCGGAGAGCCCCAGACCCGACTGCCGCAGTTTGTCCTGGACTTCGTCCCACAGGGCGGCCTTGCGGAGCGACCTCTCCACCAGCTCGTCGAGGTCCCCCTTGTACCGGTTTAGCCGCGGCCCGAAGGCGACGTTGTCGTAGACGCTCTTGGGGAACGGATTGGCCTTCTGGAACACCATCCCGATCCGCCGTCGAACTTCCACCGGATCGACAGCGGGATCGTAGATGTTCACCCCTTCGTAGGCGATCGTCCCTTCGACCCGCACCCCCGGGACCAGGTCGTTCATCCGGTTGATGCTGCGCATGAGCGTCGATTTTCCACACCCCGAGGCACCGATCAGGGCTGTCACCTGATTCTTGGGCACGGACAGGGAGATGTTATGCAGCGCCTGGAAATCTCCGTACCAGAGGCTGAACCGTTCGATGTTGAGGAGCGCCTCGGGCGCGTGCACAGGTTCGGTGCGAACCGTCTCGCCGCGCGGGATGGTCGTCTGCAGTGCCATTACCAGGTCCTTTCGAAGCGTCGGCGGAGGTAGAAAGCGAGCGCGTAGAGCACGACCAGCACCGCCAGCAACACCAGTATCGCCGCCGATGCCACGTTGCGGAACTCCTCCTGGTTCTCGGCGACCCATGAGTAGATCTGCACCGGAACGACCGTGTAGTTGGAGAGGAGGCCGTTAGGGGCGAAGGGAACGAAGGCGGCGGCGCCCACGAGCAGCAGCGGCGCGGTCTCGCCGATAGCGCGAGCGACCGACAAAATCAGGCCGGTGACGATCCCCGGCACGGCGTTGGGCAGGACTACCCGCCTCACCGTCTGCCACTTGGTCGCGCCCAGCCCGTAGCTCGCTTGGCGGAGCGTGCCCGGCACCGAGCGAATCGCCTCCCTCGATGCGATAATCACCACCGGAAGTATCAGTAGAGCCAGGGTGAGGGCTGCAGCCAGGACCGTCGGACCGATGTTGGCGAGCCGCACGAACAGGTAGAGCCCGAGGATGCCGTAGACGATGCTGGGCACTCCCGCCAGGTTGCGGATATTCACCTCGATGGTCCTCGTGAGCCGGTTGTCGCCAGCGTACTCCTCGAGATAGACGGCGGTGCCCACGCCCAGCGGCAGCGCGATGAGGATCACCAGGGTTATCACCCAGACGGTGCCGGCGAGAGCCGACTTGAGCCCGGCCATGACCGGGCTGCGGGAGGCGTTCTCGCCGAAGAACGTGAGGTCGAGCCAGGGGTTGAGGTAGAGGTTCTCCTGCGGGCCGAGGCCGCTGCGCAACTCGTCCACTCTGCCGATCCCTTCGAGCAGTGGGTAGCTCTGCACCGTCTCATCCCGGGTGCTGGTGACTACCCAGCGGAAGGGACCATCCGCCGCGTACCACATGAGCTCGATCCGGTTCCTCGCGAAGAAGATCCGGCGGCTCCGGTCGTTGCCCAGGACCTCCTCGATCTCGACGGCCGAAAGTCCCTGGGCCATCAGCTCGAGCCTGGCCACCCTCTCGCCGCCGAACGGCGCCTGCCACCAGGCGAACGTCTCGCCGCTATTGGCGGGGCGCGCAACCTGCCATGAGACGGTATCGGTTACCACGTCGAAGAGCAGCACCGCGACGAACAGGAGCGCCAGCACCACCGGCACGAAGGTCAGGGCGGCGAAGATGCGCCCGGCGCGGCGCCGAGCGGCAGTTCGCTCCCGCCCCCGGCCGGCGAACAGCGGGCCGCCACGGGCGGGTTCGGCGGCAGGTGCGTCGAAGCGTCTCATTCGTAGCGCTCCTGGAAGCGTCTCACTACCGCCTGCGCGGCAAGGTTGAGGAAGAGGGTCATGACGAAGAGAGTGGCGGCCACGGCGTATAGCGACCTGGCTGCGAGCGAACCCGCGGGCTGGTCGCCGGTCGCCGCCTGGACGATGAATGAAGTCATGGTGGCTATCGTCTTGCGGGGATCGAAGTGGAGGTCGGGTCGCTGGCCGGCCGCCAGCGTGACTATCATCGTCTCGCCGATGGCACGCGCGATCGCCAGTATGAGAGAGGCGACTATGCCCGAGAGCGCCGCCGGCATCACCACCTTCAGAATCAGCTCGTGCTTGGCGGCCCCCAAGCCGTAGCCGGCCTCCCGCAACGACCCGGGTACCGCCTGCATCGCGTCGACCGAGATGCTGGAGATCGTGGGCAGGATCATGAAGCCCATCACGATCCCGGCCGAGAGCGGGTTGAACAGGTCGACACCGGGGATGATGCCGCGCAGCACCGGGGTCAGGAAGAGCAGGGCGAAGTAGCCCAGGACTACAGTGGGGATGCCGGCAAGGAGCTCGAGCACCGGCAGGATCCGCCGCCGCCGGTTGGCGCTGGCGAACTCTGAGAGGTAGATGGCGGAACCGAGCCCCAGCGGCGCACCCACGATCAGCGCGATCGTCGTTACCAGCAGCGTGCCGGTCACCAGCGGGGCGATGCCGAAGTGCTGGTCGAGGAAAAGCGGCGTCCACTGGGGATCTGTGAAGAACTCGAGTAGCGAGACCTCACGGAAGAACCCAACCGTCTCGGTGGCGAGCACGACGATGACAGCCGCCGTAGTGAAGATCGAAACCAGAGCGCAGGCCAGGAGGAGGCCGGCTATGACCCGCTCGCCGCGGCTCCTGGCGCCGCGCCGGCCCAAGCCGGCCGCAAGGATGGCGCTGCTCGGTTTCATAGGACGCTCCCTCTCAGCTTCCCATCACTCCCCTGCCCGTTTCATATGCCAGGTCGTGCCGGAGCATGCTCCGGGGAACAACCTATCGCAGTCTCGTTGAGCGCACTACGCGATGAGCCGACGCGAGCGTCAGCCCCCGTTGGAACGCACCGCTTCGAGGACGCTGTCGCCCGGTTCGAACTCGAGGAAGGCGCTGCCGGTGACCCCGTTCCGGATCCGCTGTTCGGCGGCTCCGTAGATCTCCTCGGGGTAGGCGAGATACCCGGTGTCGGCGATGAGCGGCTGAGCGTCGGGCGACACGCTGAACAGGGCGAAGTCGCGCAGCGTCTCGTCGTTCGCGAGCCTCTCTGCGTTGAAGTAGAGGAAGAGCGGGCGCGATAGCGGCGAGTAGGTGTTGCTGGCGATAGTTTCCGGGCTCGGCTCTACGCAGCCTTCGCCTGAGTCGATCCCCAGCACCTTCAGCCGATCCTGGTTCTCCGCGTAATAGGCGTAGCCGAAGAAGCCCATGGCGCCGGCGTCTCCAGCTACACCCTGGACCAGAACGTTGTCGTCCTCACTCGGGAAGAAGTCGGTGCGGATGGCGCCGCTATCCCCGTTGACAGCCTCGGTGAAGTAGTCGAAGGTTCCCGAATCGGTTCCGGCGCCGTAGAGGATTATCTCGCGATCGGGCCACTCGGGACGCACGTCCTGCCAGGTTTCGACCGTAGAGTCGGGACGCCAGATCTGGTGCAGCTCCTCGAGCGTCAGGCATGTAGCCCAGTCGTTCCGGGGGTTCACCACGACCGAGAGGCCGTCTGCAGCCACCGGCAGTTCGACGAACTCGATTCCGTTCGCGGCGCACAACTCTATCTCGCCCTGTTTGATGGGCCGGCTGGCGCCGGAAACGTCCGTCTCCCCCCGGCAGAACTTCTCGAATCCGGCGCCGGTGCCGGAGAAGGCGACGGTGATCCGGGCGCGGGGGTTGAGGATCTGGAACTCTTCTGCCAGCGCCAGGCTGATCGGATAGACGGTCGAGGAACCGTCGACCCGGACCTCCTGGGCCGATGCCCCGCCGAACAGAAGGGCTCCAACGATGACCGACACGAACATTATCGACCTCATCATCTGCGGTTCGACCTCCGCAACAAGACTAGAGGGCAGATGTCATGGTTTTGTCAGCCGTCAGCCGCTTCCTGCCGAGAACGGCCGCGCTCTGCCTGATGGGCACGAAGCGCGGCCGGTAAGTGCGAAAAGCGAGAGGTCAGCTGATCAGGCCGGGCTCGCCACCTTCGCAACGGGCGTTACAGCGGCCTCGTCCTCCTCGCCGGTGCGGATCCGGTAGACCTTCTCGAGCGGCGTCACGAACACCTTGCCATCACCGACCTCGCCGGTGCGGGCCGAGCGAAGCAGCGCCTCGACCGCCCTCTCGACATACGGCTCGGTCAGGGCGATGTCGAGTCGCAGCTTCTCGGCAAGCTCCATCTTCACGGTAGTACCGCGGTATGTCTGGACCGTCTCGGCCTCGCCGCCGTGGCCGCGAACCGGGGTGACGGTTATCCCCTCGATGTCGGCCTCGAAGAGCGCTTTGAGCACGGCGTCGAGCTTCTCCTTGCGGATCACGGCGGTGACCAGCTTCATGCCCGGCCACCCAGCGCCCGAGTGGCGGTCCCGGCGATCTCGGCGGCCTTGCTCGAGCTGACCACCGGTATCAGCAGGGCCCCTTCGCCGTCGCTGTACCCCTCCTCGCCATGGAGAGGAATGTCGAGGCCGACCGCTTCCTGCCCGTCCTCGGTCCGGAGCGGAACCACCAGCGAGACGGCTGCGGCGATCAGCAACGTACCCGAGGCACTGAAGACGATGGAGATGACTACGCCAAGGGCCTGGGTTGCGAGCTGGGCCAACCCGCCCTCGACCGGAGAACCCCAGGCGACCGAGGCGAAGAGGCCGGTGAGGAGGGCGCCGGTTATACCCCCTACGCCGTGGGCGGCGAAGACGTCGAGCGAGTCGTCGACTCGACTCCTGGCGCGCCAACCTATGGCCAGGTAGCAGGGCAGAGCCGCTGCCGCGCCGGTGAGGACGGCGGCCATCGGGCTCATGACCCCGGCTCCCGGGGTGATCGCGACCAGCCCAACGACGATCGCGGTGGCGAGGCCGACCGCGGTGACCTTGCCGGTCCGGAAGGTGTCGAGAAGCATCCAGGCGACCAGGGTCGCGGCCGGCGCGAGCAGGGTGTTGAGGAACGCCAGGGCTGCGTATCCGTCGGCCGCGTAGGCGCTGCCGCCGTTGAAGCCGAACCAGCCGAACCAGAGGATGCCGGCGCCGATGAGCGCCAAGGGGATCTGGTGGGGGAGCATCGCGCGCAGTCCGTAGTCACGCCTCTTACCGACGAGGAGCGCGAGCACCAGGGCGCTCACAGCCGCATTCACGTGCACTACCGTGCCCCCGGCGAAATCGATCACGCTTCGCCCGAACAGGTCGTCGAAGATCCCCCCGCCCCACGCCCAGTGGGCCAGAGGGGCGTAGACGAGCACGCTCCAGAGAGCGATGAAGATCGTGTAGGCCGAGAAACTCATCCGCTCCACCACCGCCCCGGAGACGAGGGCAGCGGCTACGATCGCGAATCCTCCCTGGAAGGCGACGTCGAGTACGGCCGGTACCCCTTCGCCGGCCAGACCGATCCCACTCAGGAAGAAGTGGGCGGGTCCGCCAAGGAACGTGCTCCCTGGGGCGTAAGCGATGCTGTAACCGAAGAAGACCCAGCCGAGCGCGACGATCCCGAGGCACACGAAGCTCATCATCATCGTGTTGAGCACGTTCTTCCGGCGCACCAGCCCCCCGTAGAAGAGGGCGAGACCGGTGACCATGAAGAGTACGAGGCCGGCCGAGACGAGCAGCCAACCGGTCGTGGCCGGGTCCGGTGCTGCGGTCGGTCCCTGTACAGGTGTCGCCTCGGGCTGTGCGGCCGCCGCGGCGAGGAAGGGCAGCAGGAGCGCGGCTGCGACCCGAGGGAGTGAGCGAGTCTTCGTCCACATAGACCGATCCATCTGGCACCTCCAGCCGACCCGCGAGCGTACGCCGGCGTTGACGAAACGTAGCACGTGAAAGTGTCATCTGGCAACCATCGCTTGTACGCCGTGTCCAAGTAGCCGCTCTACCGTGCCAGCTGTTACGCACGGAGTGGACAGAGGTCTCCCTCGCTAGGCACACAGCAAGGAGGCCGAGCTGCTCGCTCGGCCTCCGTGACGATGCGGCTACCGCCGCGTAGATCGTGTCTAGTCGCCCTTCTGGCGCCGCCCCCGCTCTATCACGGCCGCCACGTCGGCAGGCCGCCAGCCCGGCGGTTTCAACTGCTTCCCGTCGGCGCGCTTGGGCCCGTCGGTCTTGCGCATGTTCGCCCTGTGTACCTCGTCGAACACCTCGTCGGCGTCGATCCCGAACCAGACGAGCGCTCCATAGGTCACGTAGAGCAGGTCCACCAGCTCGTGCGCAACCTGGGTGAAGCGGTCCTCGAGCTCGGCGGCCGACGCCTCGGCGAGCCGGGAGAGCGCTTCCATCACCTCGGCGTTCTCCTCCTCTATCAGTTTCCGCCGCAGGGCCAGGAGCTCGGGGCTCGGATAGCTGGGCGCCCGGGGCGGCGATTCTCCGATAGCTTCATGGAAGCGGCGAACGCGTTCGGCGTTGCTGGAGGGGCGATCGGTGACGGCCCCTGCTCGTTCTCGGTTGCTGCTCATCCGGCCATTCTAGCCGCCAGTCGCCTAGTTACCCGCGGGCCAGATAGAGCGTTCCCCGTCGCGGCGGCACGTCGAAGCCGTGCAGGCGGCGTCCCTCCACGCTCAGTCTCAGACCGCCCAGCGGGTCGTGGTACTCACCCGCGAGCCCGTCACTGCTCAGCGAGATGTCCAGGGGCAGCTGCTTCTCCCCCCTGTTGAGCGCGACGATGGCCCTGTCGCCACCCTCGCGCCGAGCGAAGATGAGGAGATCGCCCTGGGCGTGCAGAACCTCGAAGGAGCCGTTGCGGAGGGCGACGTGCTCGTGCCGCAGGTGGATCAACGACTTCACGTACTCTCGTAGGGCAGTATCCCAGGCGTCCTCCCGGTCCCACGGGATCGTCCCCCGGCAGTACGGGTCGTGACCGCCCTCCAGGCCTATCTCGTCCCCGTAGTAGATGCAGGGTGCGCCGGGGAAGGTGAGCAGCAGCAGGAACGCCATCCTCAAGGCGTTCTTGTCGTTGCACACGACCGTGAGCGCGCGAGGCGTGTCGTGAGAGCCGATCAGGTTCAGCTGCGCGTTGGTCGTTTCGCGCCGGTGGCGCTCCAGCAGGGAGGTCACCTCCCGCGCGAAACCCGCCGCGTCGAGCCCATCGATCGCCACGTAACCGCACTTGGCTATCTCTGACCGGTTCAGATCGGTGGCGACGAGACCGAACACGGCGCGGGTGAACGGGTAGTTCATGACGGCGTCGAACTGATCGCCCTGCAACCAACGATCGGCCTCGGTCCAGATCTCACCCACCAGGTAGCACTCGGGGTTGACGGCCCGACAGCGCCTGCGGAACTCCTGCCAGAAGCCGTCGTCATCGATCTCGTTGGGCACGTCGAGACGCCAGCCGTCTATCCCCAGGCGCAACCAGTGCTCGGCGACTCCCCACAGGTACTCGCGCACCGCCGGGTTCGAGGTATTGAACTTCGGCAACGCGGGCAGGTTCCACCAGGCGTCGTAACCCAACGGGCCGCCGCCGTAGGCGTTCAGCGGGAAGCGCCGAACGTGGAACCAGTCGAGGTAGGGGCTGTCTGGCCCGTTCTCGAGGATGTCGGAGAAGCGGAAGAAGCCGCGGCTGGCGTGGTTGAAGACACCGTCGAGGACGACTCTCATGTTCCTCTCGTGGGCCTCGCGGATGAGCTCCTCCAGCGCGCGGTTACCGCCGAGCAGCGGATCTACTCGGAAGTAGTCGTGGGTGTGATAGCGGTGGTTGGAGGCGCTCTGGAACACCGGGGTGAAGTAGAGGGCGTTCACGCCGAGTTCGCTCAGCAGATCGAGCCGTTCGCTCACCCCCAACAGGTCGCCCCCCTTATAGCCGTGCACGGTGGGTTCCGACGTCCACGGTTCGAGCCGCTCCGGCTTGGAGAGGCGCTCGCTTCGAGCGAAACGGTCGGGGAAGATCTGGTAGAAGACGGCGTCCTGCACCCAGGACGGCGGAGACGAAAACGACATGACGACCATTCTAGTCACGGTCCGCTGGCGCGCGGCCGTCATTTCCCACTGAGCGCCCGGCCGTTACGAAGCGGCGGCCGACCCCCTGGAGAGCCGGCCGCCTTCCGGTGCTCAGGCTTCAGGCCAAGGCCCCTGGCCCTCCCATCAGGGCCCCTTCCGGGTCCCCGAGGCGTCGCAGCGAGCGCAGGTCGCTGATCGAGATGCAACGGTAGCCGGTATCGATGATCCCGTCGTGCCGCATGTCGGCCAACTCCTTCGAGACGCTCTCGCGGGTGCTTGCCGTACCTTCGGCGATCAACTCGTGTGAGGCGCATATGCGCCAGGAGCCGTCCTCGGCCTTCTCCGCCAACGGCGTTCGGATCAGCTTGCAGAGGTAACGTGCGATCCGCTCGCGCAGGTACCCGACCTGGAAGTCGTACTCGTCGTTGAGTAGACGCTTCGTCTGGGCGACGAGCGAGTGGACGACGCCGAGTACGTTCACACCCTGCAGTTCACGGGCATCGAACGCCTCGACCACCGCCTCGGTAGCGGCCTCGGCGTCGGCGAACCGGCTGGCCCCGATGAAGACCTCCTCTCCGAAGAGGTCGCCGGGCAGCACGTGCCGCAGGGTCACGCTGCGTCCGTCGGGCTTGATGCGCATGAGCCGGATCAGTCCGCTCTCTACACGATAGAACGACTCAGGCACGTCCCCTTCGTGGAAGAGCGGTTGCCTCGCTGCCAGCCTGAGCTGGCGGCACTTGTCTTCGTGGAACCCCTCCGCCGTGTGCAGCTGCCTGACGCCTTCCCTCTGTAGTACGTAGTCGGACATGCTAGCTGCCTCCCCCCGTTTGTCCCGCTGCCCCCACCGTGCTTTCCGGGCCGATGAGAAGGGCTCGATTCCGATGTGAAGGATTCCGCCCAGGAGGGGAAAAGTGACCGGACGCCCAGTGTGAGAATAGTAACGAAAGCCCATGTGCCTGCGCCCTCTCCGGTTTATGTTTCTCCTGCCGTACGACGGCAGGGGGAGGTAGTTGCAATGGAAGTAGCCAAGAGATTCAGTCTCGTGCTGCTCCTCGCGCTGGGAGCGGCGTTCGGGGCGGCACAAGGAGTCGGTCAACCGGTAGAACCGGCGACTCCGGCACCCGAGATGGCACCGGCGCCGGAGATCCCCGACGTCGCCTGGGTGCGCCTCGCTCACTTCTCGCCGAACGCCCCGGAGTTGACGGTCACGTTCACGCCCACGGATGAGGAGACGGCGGCGGGGTTCAGCGGTGACCAGTTCCCGTCGATCGACTATAAGACCTTCACCGAGTACGTCGAGATCCCGGCGGGTAACTACACCGTCAGCGCGCAGGGGGTAGAGGGCACCGTGGAGGAGGAGTTCAGCTTCGCCCGCGGCTCCTACTACACACTGGCGACGATGGGACTGGTGCTTCCGGCCGACGTGCAGGCCGAACAGCAGCAGGAAGGTGAAGGGGAGGATGGCGACGGCGGCGGATTCGTCGGGTTCTTCCAGAACCTCTTCGGTGAGGGCGACGAGAACCGCGACCGGCTGGCACTTCAGTTCCAGCTCATCGAGGATGACCTGACGCGGGTCCCGAACGAGGGCGAAACCCTGGTGCGCGTGGTTCACGCTGCTCCTGGTACCGAACCGGTGGCCCTGGCGGTCGAGGGCGAGCAGGGCACGCTCGTGAGCGACGTCGAGTTCGGCGAGGCAAGCCGCTACGCCTCGTACGAAGGCACCGTAGAGGACCTCGAGGTGCGGCTCGCGGGCTCCCGCGCCGCCGCCTTCACGCTCGACAGCGTGAACCTCGAATCGGGCAACCTCAACACCGTCTACGTGGTGGGCACTCCGGTCGAGGAGGCCCCCCTCGCGATCATGGGCTCGAGCATCGCTCCGGTTGAAGCCGGCGCTCCGGCAGGCGAGGACGTCGCCGCGCAGACGCAGCAGGCCGGCGAGACAGCCGGTGGCGGCGCGGCCGAGGAGGATGCTGCCGAAGGGGATGCGGCCGAAGAGGAGGGTGCCGAGGGCGCTGCTCAGGAGGGCGCTAACGAAGAGCAGCCCGCCGAGGAGCCGGCACAACCGGCCGACGAGGGCGCTGCCGGCGAAGAACAGGCCGGCGAGCAGGCCGGCGAAGCTACCGAAGAGCAGCCTGCCGAGGAGCCAGCGACGGAGGAGCCAGCTCCCGAGGAGCCGGCCGAACAGCCCGCTACGGAAGAGCCCGCAGAACAGGCTCAGTAAGCGCTTACTCTAGTCGAGAGCGGGGCGGCCATCGGCCGCCCCGCTTCTCTTCGTGTTCTCAGGATTGCCAGCTGCTAGGGACGAACAAAAGAAAAAGCTTTGAGAATCGCTCCGCCGGGGGGGCAGCGGGGTGCGGAGGTTCCTCAAAGCTTGAGAACATTATGCACAAGCCGTGAGAAGATTGCAAGAGGTAGCGGGACGTGAGTGCAAGCGATTACAGCAGGCGCCGGGCGCCCCTCCTACGATTCACCCCTGTTCGGGTCGCAGTAGCGGGAAGAGGATAACGTCGCGGATGCTGGGCGCGTCAGCGAGCAGCATCGCAAGCCTGTCGATGCCCAGACCCAGCCCGCCCGTGGGCGGCATGCCGTACTCCAGGGCAGCCAGGAAGTCCTCGTCCACCCGGTGCGCCTCCTCGTCTCCCCCTTCGCGCAACCTCTGCTGCAACTCGAACCTCTCTCGTTGATCGAGCGGGTCGTTGAGCTCGCTGAAGGCGTTACCCAGCTCCATTCCCACCGCCACCGGCTCGAACCGCTCCACCAGGCCGGGACGCGAGCGGTGATCCTTGGCCAGTGGGCTTATCGCTCTCGGATGATCCATCACGAAGGTGGGCTGGACGAGGTGCGGCTCGAGGTAGATGTCGTAGAGCTTGTCGTAGATCTGGTTGAGCGGTTGCCGGGCCAGGGCCTCTTCCCCCTGACCGGGATGCTCACGAGCGACCCAGGCACGCAGCTTCTCCTCGTCCAACAGGTCGAAGTCGATGCCCGCTCGTTCGGCGAGCGCCGAGGTGTAATCGACCCGCGGCCAAGGCGGGGTGAAATCGAGTTCCTGCCCCTGATACTCGATCACCTTCGATCCGCTCAGGCTCTCGACCAGCCGGGAGTACATCTGCTCGACCAGCTCGAGGATGTCGAGGTAGTCGCGCCCTGCCCAGTAGAGCTCGAGCATCGTGTACTCCGGGTTGTGCTTGTAGGAGATGCCCTCGTTGCGGAAGTTGCGACCGATCTCGTAGACCGCCTCGAAGCCGCCCACGATGAGCCTCTTGAGGTAGAGCTCCAGCGAGATGCGCAGGTGGAAGTCGAAGTCGAGCGCGTTGTGGTGGGTGATGAAGGGCCTCGCCTCGGCGCCCCCGGGAACGGCCTGCAGGACCGGCGTCTCCACCTCGATGAAACCGAGGTCGTCGAGGTAGCGGCGGATGTACGAGATCGCTTTGGAGCGAAGTTCGAACGCCCGACGCACTTCGGGATTGACCATCAGGTCGAGGTGGCGCTGGCGGTACCTGCGCTCCTTGTCGGAGAGCCCGTGGAACTTGTCCGGCAGAGGCCTCAGTGACTTCACCAGCGGGCGGAAGTCGGTCGCCTTGACCGTCAGTTCGCCCGTCCTGGTAACGAAGAGAGTGCCGCGCACCTCCAGCCAATCGCCCAGGTCGATCTTCTTCAGGGTCCTGTATTTCTCGAGCTCGTCGCGCTGGAAGTAGGCCTGGATGTTGCCGGTCGGGTCGGCCAGGGTGATGAAGGTAACCTTGCCCATGCCCCTGATGGTCATGGCCCGGCCCGCTACCGTAACCTCCTCGTCCCAGGCCTCGCCCGGTTGGGCGCCCTCGTAGCGCTGCTGCAGCTCTGCCGCCTTGTCACTCACCCGGTAGCTGTACGGGAACCGCTCGAAGCCCTCCTCGGCCAATCTCTCGAGGTTCTCTAGTCGCTGCTGCCGCTGTTCCTGAAGGGACTTCTCCGACATGACTCAACAGTCTAAGCGACGGACGCACGAAAAATGGGCGGGTAGCCCGAAGACGACCCGCCCACGAGACAGCGCTGGCTTCAGCTGATCGACATCAGGGTGTACTCGTTGCGCCGGTTGTTGATGACGACCTCGACGGTATCCCCCGGCTTGCGCCCCATCAGCGCCTGGCCCAGCGGAGACTCGTCGCTTACCTTGGGGATGTCTCCCTCGAGGACACCGGCCTCGATCGGCGAGACCAGCTGAACCTCGAACGCCTCCTTCGAAGCGGTGTCCTGGAGGGTGATGACAGCACCCAGGTCCACCTTGTCCACCTCGTGGGCGGCGATGATCTCGGCCCTGTTCAGCTGATCCTCGAGGTTGTCGATGCGCATCTCGAGGCGGGCCTTCTCGCGCTTGGCCTCCTCGAGCCCGGAATCGTCGTAGTCGTCCGAGGAGCCGGTCAGCTCGCGGAGGATCCGCGTGGCCTCCTCGAGGCGAACGTACTCCTGTTCCAACTGCGTCTTCAGTCGGTCATACCCTTCCTGTGTGAGGCGGACCTGCCTTGCCATGATCTCCTCCTGCCGGTATACATGCTTGCCCCGACCGGTACCGGTGGAGGCGAGCCCGTTTGGCTAGTTGACGTTGGCATTTTAGCCCATTTCCGGCGACGGAGACTGTCGCCAGCAACGTCCTCCCGCACGTTCCGGTTCCGGAACGAGGGGAGGGGTCCGTGCGGACCCCTCCCCTCGACGTGCCGGCGCGGGCCCAAGCCCTCCGGCGGAAGCTGCTTCCAGCTCAGTTGGCAGCCGAACGGGCGGCTTCCAGCCAACTGTCCACAGACTCCTGGTTGGCAGCGATCCACTCCTCGGCGATCGCGGTGATGTCGCTGGCGCTGTCCTCGCCTTCGCGTATCCGCACCGTCATCTCGGTGATGTCCTCGAGCGGGATCTCGATCTGCCGGAAGAGCTCGTGCGCCGCCGGGTTCTCCTCGAGGAACTCGTTGTTCGCAACCGCGCTGATGTCGCTGACGACGAAGCCCAGATCGATCGGGTCGGTAACGGCATTGGGGAAGCCCGAGAGGGTCATGAACTCCTCGAGGCCCTCCTGCGCCGGGGTCGGGTTGATCTCGGGAACGTTGATCCAGAGGACGTCTTCACCGGGAACGAGCTCGTGGGTGGTGAAGTTCGGCGTCCAGGTGTAGTAGAGAACAGGTTCGCCCGCTTCGTAACGCGCCACTACGTCGGCGAACATCGCCGGATAGCCTGCGGTGATGGCGTTCACATGGTCGTGCAGGTCGTAGGCGTCCATGTGGTGACTGATGATGACCTCGCAGCCCCAGCCTGGCGGGCAGGCGCCCAGATCGGCCTTGCCGTCGCCGTTGGCGTCGAACGCCTCTTTCACCTCGGGTCGCTTGAAGTCCTCGAGCGAGGTGATGTCGTACTTCTCGATCGACTCTATATCGACCAGGTAGCCCTGGAGCGCCCCTGCTTCGACGATCGTGCCGACGATCGAGGCGTTCTCGTCGAAGTTGGGGGGGAGTTGGGCGTAGTGACCAGGGAACCAGCCGTTGGCCCAGTAGTCGACGTCGCCCTGCGCGACGGCCTGGTAGAAGATCGGGTTGGATACGGACTGAGCTTCGTTGACGTCGTAGCCCAGCTCTTCGAGCAGTAGCCTGAAGATGGCCTCGACCGGCAGAGCCGACTGCCAGGTGGCGACGGCGGGCTGCACCTCGACGCCTTCTCCGGGCATCTCCTGATTCTGAGCCGAAGCGGCGCCAGCAAGTGCGATAGACGCGGCCAGGATCGAAACGAGCAGAGATCTCTTCATTCTTGCCTCCAATTCGGACGGACGTAGTTGCGGTCGCTTCTGCCACCGGCACGGATGACACGAAAACCAACATGAGCGTTAGGAGCGCATATTGATTGCGTGGCTAAACCCTAACGCGACTCCCGTGTGGGGCGTGCAAGCCCGATTACAAAGGGAGCCTGGATCACAATCTGCTGCCGCAGCGCCGTCAGCTCGCCCTCCGCCTCTCCGGGGGCTTGCCCAGCCCCTGGGTGATGCGGTCGAGAACGATGGCCAACAGGACGATACCGAGTCCTCCGATCCCCGCCAGCCCGACGTTGAGCGTGTTCAGCCCGCGGAAAACAGGATTGCCCAGGCCCCCTGCCCCGATGAGGGCGGCGATGACCACCATCGACAGCGACAACATGATGGTCTGGTTCAATCCCGCCATGATCGTAGGCATGGCCAGCGGCATCTGGACCTTCCAGAGGATCTGGTTGGAGGTGGACCCGAAGGCGGTAGCCGCCTCGATGGCATCCTCCTGCACCTGCTGGATCCCCAGTGCCGTCAGCCGGATGAGTGGTGGCATGGCGAAGACGATCGTGGCGATGACTCCCGCCACGGTACCGATGCTGAACAGCATCACCACCGGCACCAGGTAGACGAACGCCGGGGTGGTCTGCATGACATCGAGGATCGGCCTCACGAACGACGCCACCGCTTCGCTGCGGGCCGAGAGTATCCCCACGGGGACGCCCACGACCACGCAGAAGACGACGGCACTTATGACCATGGCGAGGGTGGTCATGGTATCGCCCCAGAGGCCCAGGAAACCGACCAGGGCGAGCGACACGGCGGTGAAGAGCGCGACCCGCCAACCCGCTGTACGCCACGCCAGCAGAGCGAAGATCACCAACATCACCAGTGGCGGCACCCAGTGGAGCACTACGTTCACTCCGTCGAGCGTCCACTCGATAGGCAGCTTCATCGTCTGGAACTCATCTCGGAAGTTGGTTACCAACCAGTCGACGGCTCCCTGTATCCAGTCGTCGAGCGGGATCAATCGCTCATCGAAGATGTTCAGGATGTTCATCTGACAACCCTCTCCGTCATGTTCTGCTTCGGCGCCGACTCCTTCACGGGAGCCCGCTTGTCAAGGATCCCCTGCACCAGTTCGCGCTCGCCGACCACCCCGATGAGACGTTCTCCCTCTACTACCAGGGTCGGCAGAGTCGTGTAGGTACGGCCGTGGAGGATCTCCCGCAAGGTCGCGTCCGGACGACAGACCAACGCCTTCGACTGGGAACGCACTTCCGGCATAGGCTCCTGCAGCACCTCATCCAGTCGCCGCAACTCGGCCCGCTTCCCGCCGTTCTCGACTCCGAGGAGCGTTCCGTCACCCGAGACCGAGATGCGGACGCTCGGGAAGCCCTTCCTCGCGTACGCCGCCACTCGGTCATCAGCGGAGACCTGTTCGAATCGCGGCCCCGGCAAGGGCTGAGCTACGGTGGCGGCCGTGATGACACCCGTCGAGTCGGCGTGCTCGACGAAGTCGGCCACGTACTTGGTGCGCGGGTTCACGATGATCTCCTCGGGCGCCCCCACCTGCACGATCCGGCCGGCTTCCATGATCGCGATATGCGACCCCAGACGCAGTGCCTCGTCGAGGTCGTGGGTGATGAAGAGCATCGTCCTATGAAGCTCCTCCTGGATCCTCAGCAACTCGTCCTGCATGTCGACCTTGATCAGCGGATCGAGAGCACTGAACGGCTCGTCCATCAGCAGCAGCGGCGCCCTGGTCGCCAGCGCGCGACCAAGCCCGACCCGCTGCTGCATGCCGCCGGAGAGCTCGTCCGGGTAGCTGGCGCCCCAGCCGCTCAGGCCCACCAGGTCCAGTATCTCGCCGGCCGCCCGGCGGCGTTCCTCGACCGGGACCCCCTGCACCTCGAGGCCGTAGGCGACGTTGTCGAGAACGTCCCTGTGGGGGAAGAGGCCGAAGCGCTGGAAGACCATGCTCATGTGTTGCTTGCGCACCTCGCGCAGGCCCGCCGCGTCCAGGGCCGTCACGTCTAACTCTCCGTCTTCGGTCTGCAGCACGATCCTTCCCGAAGTGGGCTCGATGAGCCTGTTGACGCACCGAAGGAGAGTTGACTTGCCGCTGCCCGAAAGCCCCATGATGACGAAGATCTCGCCCCGCTCGAGTCCGAAGCTCACGTCCTGGACGCCCACCACCTGGCCCGTCAGCTCGTGGATCTCGTCCTTGCCCTTGCCCTGCTGGAGCAGCTCAAGAGCCTCCTCCGGCCTGTCGCCGAAGACTTTGTAGACACTCTCGGCTCGTATCAATTCTGGACCTACTCTCTAGATCGAACCGGAACGAACGGCGGCCCGCGCGCCGACTGTTACGGCGCGGCCACCGGCATCGTTCCATCTGCACCTGCGAAAGACCGCCGTGCAGCGCTCTTTGGTCAGTTACCTTAGCAGGCCAGGCAACCCGATAGCCAAGGCGCGCCCACCATCTGCAGCTACACCCCCCTCCCACCGACTACAGGAAAAGCGTGCTGGACTCTATTCCAACACGCCACGAGGTCGGGTATACGGGTACGGGCGGCCGGGCCGCGACTCCACCATGTATAATGCACGCTGCTCGGGAAGAGAGGCCGGCACGTCGCCAGCGCCCTCGGGCAATCTGGCACCGAAAGTTGGAGCAGGTGTCACGCTCACGCGGCGAGGCAGGGTCCGCAGTCGCTACTCGAGTCGGGTTACGGCCGCACCGCTTCCTACCGGTCATGGCGTTCGCTGGTTCCGAGCGCCACTTGGGTTGAGCGAGTGGTTGCCGGCTGAGGAGACCTTTCACCGGTCAGGCGAAGCCGAAGGCGCCGAGAGCCTTCACGCCTCCCAGCGAGGGGCCCCGAGCAGCGATCGGCCAGGGGGACCGGACTAGGCGTGGGCAGTGCAGCGGGACGGTTCCGAGGCCCGAGAAGACGAGCGGCTGCCGGCGTATCGCCGGTGACGGCCGCAAGCAGCGGCCGAGTCGAAGTTCTGGACCATGACGAAGGAGATCGGATGAAGATCGAACTACGACAGAGATTCGCCAAGTTGGTCGGAGCGGCACTCCTGGCGGTGACGCTGGCGGCCGGAGGAACCGCGCTGGCGCAGGATTGCGGTGGATACCGCGACCAGATCGTCCTCGCCGAAGGTGACTGGGACAGCGTGCTAGTGCACAACGCCATCGCCAGTTTCATACTGGAGGAGGGGTTCGGCTGCGATACGCGTGCGATTCCCGGCTCCACCATCCCCACCCAGCAGGGCATGATCCGCGGCGACATCGACCTCATCATGGAGGTCTGGATGGACAACCTCCCGGACTTCACGCAGGAGGCGTTGGACAACGGTCAGATAGTCAACCTGGGCGTCAACTTCGGAGACGGCCAGCAGGGCTTCTTCGTCCCGCGCTACGTGATCGAGGGTGACGCCGAGCGTGGCATCGAACCGATAGCACCGGACCTGCGCACGGTCGAGCAGATCGCGCAGTACGCCCACCACTTCCGTGACCCGGAACAGCCCGAAAAGGGCCGCTTCTTCAACTGCATCATCGGGTGGGTGTGTGAGGAGATCAACACCGCCAAACTGGAAGCTTACGGGCTGAGCGACGATTTCACGAACTTCCGACCGGGAACTGGCGCGGCGCTGGCCGCTTCTATCGAGCGCGCCTACGTCCAGGGGGAGCCCTGGTTCGGCTACTACTGGGGACCGACCTGGGTGCTCGGCAAATACGACATGGTGCAGCTCGAGGAACCCGACTACACCGAGGAGTGCTGGAACCAGTTGATGAGCCACCTCGATAACCCGGAGACGGCCTGCGCCTATCCGCCGTCGGTCGTCAACATAATGGTCAACTCCGAGTTCGCCGAGAACGCTCCCGCGGCCGTGATCGAGTTCCTGGAGTCGTACGAGACCACGAGCCAGCAGGTCAGCGACCTGCTCTCCTACATGCAGGAGAACGATTCGCTTCCTCGGGACGCCGCCATGCAGTTCCTGGAGTCGGAAACCGACACCTGGACCTCCTGGCTGCCCGACGAAGTGGCCCAGCGCGTGATGGAAGCGCTCTGAGGCCGTCCCATCCAGAACCGTGCCGAGGGCGGCCCGAGTGGCCACCCTCGGCGAACCGGAACCGAGAGGTGGATGAGCGATGCTCGAATTCCTGACTGCTTCGTTCCCGGAAAGCTGGCGGATACCCCTGCGAGGTTGGACCAACGATGCGGTCGACTGGCTGGTACTCCAGTACGGCGACCTGTTCAGGGCGGTGAGCGATGCGCTCCTCTACGTCCTGGTCCGTGCGGAGGACGTCCTCAACTGGTTGCCCTGGTGGCTCGTCGTCCTCCTCGTTGTCGTGCTCGTCTGGCACGCCTTCGGCAGGCGTATCGTACCGGCCCTGGTCATGGGCGGACTGATGGTGCTGGTAGGCAGCTTCGGCCTCTGGGAGCAGATGATGACGACTCTGGCCCTGATGATCATCGCCACCGTCATCACCATCGTCATCGGCATCCCGATCGGCATCCTGATGTCACGAAGCGACCTCGTCAGGGCCGGCCTCAAGCCGATCCTCGACGGCATGCAGACGATGCCCAGCTTCGTCTACCTGGTGCCGGTGGTGATCTTCTTCGGCCTGGGCAACGTCGCTGCCATCTTCGCGACCTTCGTATACGCCGTTCCGCCGGTCATCCGGCTCACCGACCTGGGGATAAGGCTGGTGGACAAGGAGGTGATCGAGGCCTCCCGTTCCTTCGGCGCGAACCCGGGCCAGACCCTCGTGGAGGTCCAGTTGCCGCTGGCTCTGCCCAACATCATGGCCGGGATCAACCAGACGATCATGATGGCTCTCGCCATGGTCGTGGTCGCCTCGATGATCGGCGCGAGGGGCCTGGGCCAGGAAGTTCTGCGGGGCCTGCAGAGAGGCGACGTGGGCTACGGCCTCGAGGCAGGTCTGGCCATCGTGATCCTTGCCGTGATCATCGACCGGGTGACGCAAGGCTACAGCCGTCGTTACGACTACACGGCGCAACACGCGGAGTGACCTGATGTCGAAAATCTCTGTCCGCAACCTCTACAAGATATTCGGCAAGCGGCCCGACGAGGCGCTTCGGAAGGTCAGGAACGGCCTCGGAAAGCAGGAGCTGCTCAAACGGACCGGCCACACCCTGGGGCTCGAAGACGTCTCCCTCGAGATAGAAGCCGGCGAAACCTTCGTGGTGATGGGGCTCTCGGGGAGCGGGAAGTCGACCCTGATCCGCTGCCTGAACCGTCTGATCGAACCGACCGCCGGTGAGATCCTGGTCGACGGTGAGGACATCGTGGGCCTGCCACCCCGCGAGATGCAACGCCTTCGCCGCGAGAAGATGGCGATGGTCTTCCAGCACTTCGCGCTACTCCCGCACCGGAACGTGATCGAGAACGTCGCCTACGGCCTCAAGCTGCAGGGACTCGACCGGAGCGAACGCTGGAAGCAAGCGCGTCACTGGATCGAGGTAGTCGGCCTGAAGGGGTACGAGAAGTCGCGCCCGAGGGCGCTCTCGGGTGGGATGCAGCAGCGGGTGGGATTGGCGAGGGCCTTGGCCACCGACCCCCAGATCCTCCTCATGGACGAGGCCTTCAGCGCCCTCGACCCCCTCATCCGCCGCGAGATGCAGGATGAGCTGATCCGCCTCCAGGGCGAGCTCCACAAGACGATCGTGTTCATCACCCACGACCTCGACGAGGCGCTCCGTCTGGGCGACAGGGTCGCGATCCTCAAGGCGGGGCGCGTAGTGCAGGTGGGAACGCCCGAGGAGATCCTCACCCGACCGGCGGACGACTACGTCGAAGCGTTCGTCCGCAACGTCGATCGCAGCCGGGTGCTCACGGCTCGCCTGGCGATGGAGGAGGGCCTGCGGACGACGGTGTCGGCGAGCCCCACCAGCCTGGTGCCGGCAGTGACCGAGGACCCCTGGCAGACCGCCTACGTTACCGCTGCGGACGGCAGGTACCTCGGCATAGTAGGGATCGAGGCGCTTCGCCAGGGCGCGCGGCGGGGCGATCCCGACCTGCGCGGCCTGATAACCGAGAGCGCGCCCACCGTTCGTCAGAACTCCTCGCTCAACGACGTCTTCGCCGTAGCAGCCGCCAGCCCGGTGCCGATAGCGGTGCTCGACGCCGAGGGGCGCCTCAGGGGGGTACTCACTCACCACGCTCTGCTCGCCGCCCTCACCAGAGATGAGGACGAGGTGGCGGTTACGCCCGCCGACGCCCGGGCGGAACCTACCCGCAGCGAGTAGCCGCACCGGGCCATGCCCGGTATCTCACATCTGGCGACTTCTCAACAATTCGAGGCTGGTTCCCCCTAGGCTGTTGATACATGAAGCGACACCTTCCGGCGGCAGCCCTCATCGTTGTCGCTCTTACGGCAGCCTGGCTCGGGAACGCACTTCTCGCCGACGTGACCACGGTAGGCGGCGGCTCCGAGCCCCACACCCGCAGCACTCTCCCCAACCCATACGACTCCCCCCTCCTGGCCGGTTACGACACTTATCGGGCAGCGCTGATGCGGGACGATCCCCGACCGCTCATGACGCTCGCCCTCTCCGACGACAGCTACCTGGCATACCGGTCGGCGATGGCACTCGCGCAGTGGCCGGAACTCGGCCCGGCGACACGTTTCCGCTTCTACTCGCGAGCAGCGCAGCTGCGGATCGACGATCCCCTCGCCAGGGAGGAGAACCGCGAATTCCGCCTCGGCCTCGGAGCTGTGGCGGAGGCCGCCGGGTTCCGTGAAGAAGCCATCGCCGCATACGAGGCGGCATTGCCGCACGAGGTGGCTGTCGAAGCGCTCGAGCGGCTCGAAGAGAACCCCTATGCCCTGTCGAACTACTACTTCGGGGCGCGGCTCTACCAGGAGGCGCTTGACGCGCTGGGCGACCTGGCCGCTCCCTCCATCGAGGCTCCCTCCTATCAGCGACTCGGTGAGCATCAGAGAGCGCTCGACGCCTACGAACGCTGGCTCGAACTGGAGCCCGGCAACGCGGACGCCCTCTACGGGCGGGCCTGGTCGCACTTCTACCTCGGGAACATGGAGAGGGCCTACGAGCTGTTCAGTCAACTATCCGGCTCGAGCAGCCTCTACGCCCGTGCCCTCATCGAACGGCGTCAGGGGGACCTCGACGCAGCGGTGAGCCTCATGCAGCGGACGAACCAGGCGAGCAGGATGTGGCTGGCCTCCTCCTGGCTGGAGGCCGAGGGGCGTTACCGTGACGCCCTGCCCATCTACCTCGAGCTGGCCCGCGCGGGCTCGGACTACGCCGACGACTCGGCTTACCGGGCCCTGACTCTCGCGAAGCGGCTGGGAGAGAGCGACATCGCCGAACAGGCCCGCGCCCTCATACCCGACGGATCGTTCTTCGACCTTAGGCTGGGGGGCGCTCCCCGGTTGCCGGAGCGCGATACTCTGCCCACGGTCGAACTCCCGGTGATGGAACTCGCCGCGGAACTGGCCAGGGTTGCCGATTACGAAGCAGCGATCGGCGAACTGGTGTTCGCGCTGCGCGACGCCGACAGTGAAGCCGAAGCGATCGCTCTCGCCGAGACCCTCCAGGCGTACGGCGAGTTCCGCCAGAGCCAGCGCGCTGCGCTGCGGTATATCAGCGCTGGTAGCACAGAGATTCGGACCTGGCTGGTAGCCTATCCCCGCGCTTACAGGAGCGTGGTCGTCGAGCAGGCGAGCAGGCAGGGACTCGAACCCGAGCTCGTCTGGGCGATCATGAGGCAGGAGTCGGCTTTCTACCCTCAGGCGGTCTCCGTGTCGAACGCGGGCGGGCTCATGCAGGTGGTCCCCAGCACCTGGAACTGGCTGGCCGAACTGCAGAACGAGCAACCGCAGGACCGCTTCGATCCTGCAGCCAACATCCGCTACGGGACCTACTACCTGGGGTGGCTGATGGACTACCACGACGGCGACCTTGAGCTGGTCGTCCCCTCGTACAACCGCGGGCAGGGCTACATCAGGCGACTGTTCGAGAGCGAGGCCGTCGCGGGTGACAAGAGCGACTTCTTCCGTGAGATAGACGCACTGGAGACCCGAGAGTACATGCAGCGAGTGATGGTCAACTACGCCACCTATCGGGCCCTTTATGGCGAGCCGGGGCTGTTCGCCACCGCTCCCGGGGAGAGTGACGACGAAGTAGTGCGCTAATTCGCGCCTCCGTTCACCCTCCCGAGCCCGATAAGCGGGTTGTATGCTCGAACGGAGTGAAGAGCAGAGGCGGGAACGAGTCCTCATCCGAGGGCGTCCGGATCTACCTGCTCGGTCGGTTCGAGGTCGAGTGGCGGGGCCGCTCACTGGCCGGCTCCCGATGGACCAGACAGAAGGCAGCTTCGCTGCTCCAACGACTCGCGCGGGAGCGGCGGCTCCACAAGGAGCAGGTCATCGAGGAGTTCTGGCCCCAGGCCGACCTCGGTTCCGGCAACAACAACTTCCACCAGACACTCCACCTGTTGCGCCGGACCCTCGACGACGCCCTGGGGCCGGGCTGCGCAGACGCCACCTTCGATTTCAGGGCCGGTCTGCTGCAGCTACGGGAAACGGTCACGGTCGACGCAGACGAGTTCGAGGAGTCGGCACGGTCGGCGCGCAGCCCCGCTGAACTCGACGCCGCACTCGCGCTCTACCGCGGCGAACTCCTGCCTGCCGAGCGCTACGCCGAGTGGACCCAGCAACCTCGCGAACTGCTCCATGCGCTCTACCGCCAGACGGCCTGGAGGAAGGGCGCCCTGATCGCCGCCGAGGGCCGCTACGACGCGGCCGTAGCCATCCTGCTCCCGCTCCTCGCCGAGGAACCTGCAGACGAGCGGACGCACCGGGAGCTGATGCGGCTCTACGCCGCCTCCGGACGGCGCCACGAGGCGTTGCGGCAGTACCAGTCGTGCCGTGAGGCGTTGGCGGCGGAGTTGGGTGTGGAGCCATCTGCGGAGACCGTCGAGTTGTACGAGCGGCTGGTACTCGGCGAGCGGCTGGTACTCGGCGAGCCGCTGCCGGGGCGAGGCGAGGCAGGAGCCATCGACGGCGTTCCGCGGGCAGGGAACTACTTCGGTTCCGGGCCACTGCCATCCAGCGACGACAGTGTGCCCTTCGTAGGCCGGGACGACGAACTGGCGCGGCTCCTCTCCAGGACGGCTGACGCACGCGGTGGCGTGACGCTGATCGATGGGGAGGCTGGCGTAGGTAAGACGCGACTGGCGAACGAGTTGATCGGCGAACGGGCGAAGGCGGGTTCGCCCGTGCTGCGGGGAAGCGCCTACGAACTGGAGGGGCAGGCGTCATACCACTGCTTCGAAGAGGCCTTCGACGACTTCATCGAGCGCTCCCGCTCCGGTCTCGAGAACCCGCTCAGCTCCTATCGCCCGCTCGGCGTGAGCGACCCGCAGCAGGAGCACTCGGCCCTCTTCCGTTCGGTGCTCGACTTCCTGAGTAGCCTCTCCCGCTCGGCCCCCGCCCTCCTGGTGGTGGACGATCTGCACTCGGCCGACGAGTCGAGCCTGGCGCTCTTCCACTACCTGGCGCGCAACTTCCACAGGGCAGGCATCCACCTGATCGGCACCTACCGCAGCGAGACGAGGCCCAGTCTCCTGCCGTTCAACCGCCTCCTCCACTCCCTCTACCGCGAGGGCCTCGCCGAAACGGTCGCCGTTCTACCGCTCGCCACCGAGGAGAGCAGGCGGTTGATCGCGACCGAGTGGGGCGTCGAGCCCGACGAAGCCGTCGCCGCGCGGATCTACGACGCGGCCGAGGGGAATCCCTTCTTCACCCTGGAGATGGCGCGGGCGATGAGTTCGGGAGGCACCTCCGACCGGCTGAGCGTGCCCGACCACCTCCTGCAGATGGTCCGCGATCGGGTCCTCCGCCTTGGCGATGGGAGCGAAGCGATTCTCTCCGCCGCGGCTGTACTGGGCCGCGAGTTCCGCTTCCGGATCCTCCGCCGCATGCTCGCCGAGGAGGACGACCGGATCCTCACCGTGCTCGACAGCGCGATCTCCGCGCTGCTGCTCGACGACACCGGCGAAGGGTACAGGTTCAGACACTCGCTCATCAGGCGATCCCTCTACGACGCCTTGAGCAGTGCCAGGCGACGCTGGCTTCACGGTCGGGCGGCGGCAGCGCTGAGGGAGGCTTACGGCGACTCGGCGTACACGCTGCGGCCGCACCTCGAGTCGATCGCCTTCCACTACCAGCGCAGCGAAGAGCGCCAGAGCGCGATTCCGTTCCTGCTCCAGGCGGGCGAGAAGGCCGCGTCGATCTACTCACTGGAGGAAGCGGACGACTACTTCAGGCAAGCGGAGGAGCTTCTGGACGAGTTCGGCATCGATGACCGGAGCCTCGGCTGGACGGTACACTTCGCGCGCGGCTGGTGGGGACTGATCCTCGCGCGAGGCAACTCGGCGGTGAGCAGTATCGAGCGGGCCTTGTCGCTGCCTCGCGACGAGGCCTGGGCGCCCACCCCGGAGGAGCTGGTCAGGGCACATAGGATCTCCGCGAGGTCCCTCATCACCGCCGGGAAGATGGCCCAGGCAGAGAGGCACCTCGCGGAGGCTGCTGCGCTTCTCACGGGAACTCCCTCGGTGGACGCCGCCGATTACCGCTACGACCTTGCCCTCTGGCAGTGGCACCGGGGCGAGGCCGAGGAGGCGCTGGAGACGGCCCGGACGAGCCTCGAGATCGCGGTGGAAGTCGGCGACGAGGGCGCGCAGGCCAGGGCCCTCGAGATGATCGCGCTGGCGGGACACTCGCTCGGGCATCCTCAGACGTGGCAGCGGGCAGAGAGCGGTCGCGCCGCCCTTCTCGGTCCCAATCGCGACGTCATCGAGCTGTTCGATATCCACCTCTGCCTGTGGGAGTACAGCCTTTTCGGGGAGATCGACTACGCCTCGATTCGGGAGCTGGTGGAGTCGACCTCCAGGCAGGCGAGGCGGATGGGTGCCGTGCGAGCCGACGCCCTGTGCCACTGCTTCCTCGGGGCCCTCGAGTTCCAGGCCGGGCGCTGGTCCCGGGCGGAAGCGGTCTTGAGGTCGGGCATCGAGATGTACAGGCGGATAGGTGCGGCTGCCGGTGAGGCCCACTGTTGCCACCGTCTCGCGATACTCGAAACCGCCCGCGGGGATCTGGACGAGGGCCTGGCCCTGCTCGAGGAAGGGATCGTCGCGGCGGAGCGCTCGCTGCTGCGCTCGCACTGCCTCACCCGGCTCTATTCGGTACTGATACGGAACAGGCTCGAGGCGAACGATCTGGCGGCCGCCGAGGATGCCTTGCAGGCCGCTCTCGTCGAGAGCGAGCGGCATGGCAACTGCAATACCTGCGACTCACTCCTCTGGCCCGAGGCGGTGAGCCTCCGCATCCGCCAGGGAGACCTGCCGGGCGCGGCGGAGTTCTGTGAGGAGTTGGCGGGCGCCTGCGAACGGCACGGTGGCGCCCTCTGGCAGGCGATGGTGGAGCGCAGCCGAGGAGAACTGGCGCTGGCAGCCGGACGCGCGAAGGAGGCGGCGGCCCACCTCGAGTCTGCCTGCAGCGGCTTCGAGGCCGTTGGGTTCGATTTCGCCCTCGCGCGCTCACTGGGTCAGCTTGCCGAGGCACGGACCGTCGCGGGTTCCCCGGACCTCGCAGGGAAGGCTCGGGAGCGGAGCGAACGGATCCTCGAGCGTCTGATCCGAGCCTGAACTCGCTGCATAAGGGGTACGTAAGAGCGAGATAAGTACGCCTGCCTAGCCTGATCCAGCAGGACCAGGAAAGGAGGCAGAGAGATGCAGATGAACGGGTTCGACCTCGAACGCTACCAGTCGACGGTGGCAGCCCTGAAGCAGCAACCGGAGGCGGCGAAGGTCACCTTCCGGGGTCGCTTCGACTGGGAGCAAGGCTTCGGAGGAACCGCTCGCTCTGTCGAGGTGGAACAGGCGGGAGAGCTGACTCCGCGCCCGTTCGTGTTCCGCTGCGACGTGCCGGTGGAGATGCTGGGCGACGACTCGGGATCGATGCCGGCCGAGCGGATGCTGTCGGCGCTGGCGCACTGCGTCGGGACGAGCTTCGCAGTACAGGCGACGAAGCACGGTGTCGACCTCCAGGCGCTGCAGGTGGAACTGACGGGCGAGGTGGACCTGTGCGGGTTCCTCGATCTCGGTTCGGCCCGCCCGGGGTTCTCGGGAATCGACGTCCGCGTGCTCGTGCGCACGAACGCTCCCGAGGCCGAGCTCGCCCGATTAGGACGGGACGCTGCCCGCTTCTCACCGATGTTCGACTCGCTGTCCAGGCCCGTGAGCATCGATCTGCAGGTCGAACGAGCCTGAATCCCGCGACCAGCCACGGAACGACCCCACCCTGCTTCAAAGGAGGAAGAGCATGCCCTTGTACATGGATGTCCACAGGAACATCGAAGGACTCACTGAAGATGCCGTCGCCGGCGCGCACCAGAAGGACCTGGAGATACAGCACAGGCACGGCGTGAACTACAAGCGTTACTGGTTCAACGAGGCGGAGGGGACGATCTTCTGCCTGGTGGAGGCGCCCAACAAGGAGGCCGCGAACCGGGTGCATCGAGAAGCCCACGGGCTCGTAGCCGACGAACTCGTCGAGGTGAAGGAAGCCGGTTAGGCGCCAGCAGGCGGTCCTCCGGGAATGCCCGGTGGACCACGATCGTCACAACCCGCCGTACCGACAGCGAAGGAGCTGAAATGATCGCAGCCAGCTGGAGAAGCCGAATTACTCTCGTGACCGTCCTGCTGCTGGTCCTCACCGGCGACCTCGCCTTCTCCCAGCAACCGGACGACCCGCTCGCCGGCTCCACCCCCGAAGTCCTGGGAAGCATGACGCCGGGACAGGGGAACGGGAACGCCCTGGTTTTCATGCGACTGACGATGGAACCTGGTGCCTCCATCCCGGCTCATCACCATCCCGGCGCAGTGGTTGTCGTCGTCCAGTCGGGGATCTTCGGTACCGAGTTCATCGAAGGCGAGGGAACGGTCGCACGCTACGGCGAGCAGGGGACCGAACTACTGACCGCAGGACACGAGATAACGATGGGCCCTGGCGACAGCCTCTCCTACGAGGGCGCGGTCCACACGATGAGGAATGACGGCCCGGGGGAACTCGTACTGCTGGTATCGGCCCTGCTGGATCCGGAGCAACCGGGATTCATCTTCATGAACGCTGCACAACAGTAGTCTCCTGCCGGTTCGACAGCAGCGGAGGGGCGATGCGGACAGCGTCGCCCCCTTCCCCGCCTGCTTCTGTATCAGGGCGCGACCGGTTCGACCGAGTAGGTGAGTTTCGGTCTGCTCGCTACGTAGGTCTGCCCAGCCTCGATGGCCTCAGCCTCCGTCATGAACAGGTGCGGCTCCTGCCCATCCATAATGAATTCGGGCTCGTCGTCGCCCCGCTCCTCGGCGAAGGCTGTCCCCTGAGGAACCAATCTGACGTAGTATCCCTGAGTCCGACTCATCCTGGCTGCCTCCTATACGGGTCCGATCGGCCCGCCGGAACCATGGATACCGGAGGAGATGCAGCGTCGCCGTGACCTGGGTCGCCGAAGACGACCCTGGGGGAGAGATAACAAGAGAAAGACCCCATCGTGAGACGGGATCGGGAACGGCTCGTAACTGGAGCAGATCTTCGGAGCGGAGTAGTTGGAGCGGGAGACGGGATTCGAACCCGCGACATCCACCTTGGCAAGGTGGTGCTCTACCAGCTGAGCTACTCCCGCAGGATGCCGGAGCCTAGACTCCGGGGATGCTCAAAATAATGTCCTTCGCGCTGTCCTACTCTTCCGGGAGGCTGCCCTCCTAGTACCATCGGCGCTGGCGTGCTTAACTTCCGAGTTCGGGATGGGATCGGGTGGGTCCACGCCGCTATGGGCACGAAGAACGTTCAGATATG
>DASVCN010000005.1 GCA_036381595.1 Trueperaceae bacterium
CACCGGAATGTTGCGGGTGGCTTCGTGACTTCGCAGCCAGCCGAGGACCTCGACGCCGTTCATCCGAGGAAGTTTCAGGTCGAGCAGTATCACGTTCGGCACTCCGTTGGCGCCGCCGCCATCCGGCGTAAGTCGCTCCACCGCCTCGACGCCGTCGCGCGCGACGATCACCTGGGCGTCGACGCCGATCCTCCGCAGGGCGCGAAGGGTCAGGAACACGTCGTCATCGTTGTCCTCCACGAGGAGGATATTGCCGCTGCGCTGCCCGCCGTGCCTCACTGGGGCGAGAGTAGCACGGTGCAGTTCGAGCAGAGGTCCTGCCCGCGGGCCGGCCGGTCGAATTCCTGGAGCGGCTGTCGAGTGCGAAACTCGACTGGCCCGGCAGGCGCGTGTATACTCTAAATCGGAATAGCTCCTAGAAACGACTTATCCCGACTCGCAATACCAAGAGACAAGCGCAGAGGTAGCCGATGAGTGAGAACAAACTGGAAATTCGCGACCTGCACGCCCGCATCGTGGGCGGCGAGAAGATACTCCACGGAGTCGACCTGGTCGTGCCGAAGGGTGAAGTGCACGCACTCATGGGTCCGAACGGATCGGGCAAGTCGACTCTGGCCAAGCTCATAGCGGGCGACCCGGCCTACGAGGTGACCCAGGGTGACGTGCTCGTCGACGGTCAGAGCGTCCTCGAGATGGAGCCTGACGAGCGGGCCAGAGCCGGCCTCTACCTCGCGTTCCAGTACCCGGTCGAAGTGCCCGGGGTGTCGATCGCGAACTTCCTCCGTCTCGCCCTCAACGCGCGGCGCGAAGATGACGACGAGATCGGCGTGATGGAGTTCTACAACAAACTCCAGAGCGCGGTGAAGGCGCTCGACTGGGACGACTCGATCATCGAGCGCAACCTGCACGAGGGCTTCTCGGGCGGCGAGAAGAAGCGCTCCGAGATCCTCCAGCTCCTGGTGCTCGAGCCCCGCTACGCGATCCTCGACGAGACCGATTCCGGTCTCGACGTCGATGCGCTCAAGGTCGTGTCCCAGGGGGTGAACGCGGCCCGCGGTCCCGACTTCGGCGCCCTCGTGATCACCCACTACCAGCGGCTGCTCAACTACATCGTCCCCGACCGCGTGCACGTGATGGTCGCAGGCAAGATCGTCACCTCCGGTGACAAGGAGCTCGCCAAGGAGCTCGACGTCAAGGGTTACGACTGGGTTCGCGAGCAGGTGGCCGTCTAGCCCGCCCTGCCCATCAGGCCTGACGAACGAGAGGAGCAAAGCATGGCAGAGATGCCGCTTGAACACCCCGATGCCGGCAAGCTCGAGGGGATGCAGCACGAGCAGCAGTACGACTTCCGACTGCCCGAGAACTACTTCTTCAGGTCCGAGAAGGGCCTGAACAAGCGGGTCATCGAGAAGATCAGCTACTACAAGAATGAGCCGCAGTTCATGCTGGATTTCCGGCTCAAGGCGCTCGAGATCGCCGAGAAGAAGGGCCGCCCCAAGTGGGGACCCGACCTCTCGAGGCTGAACTTCGACGACATCTACTTCTACATCCGCCCTCAGGACCGCAAGGGCAGCAACGACTGGAACGACGTGCCCGAAGAGGTCCGTGAGACCTACCGCAAGCTGGGCATCCCCGAGGCCGAGCAGAAGGCGCTGGCAGGAGTCGGCGCCCAGTACGAGTCGGAGATGGTCTACCACAGCCTCAAGGAGGAGTGGGAGAAGAAGGGCGTCATCTTCCTCGACACCGACACCGGGCTGCAACAGCACCCGGAACTGTTCAAGGAGTACTTCGCGACGGTGGTGCCCCCCGAGGACAACTACTTCGCCGCGGTGAACTCGGCGGTCTGGTCTGGCGGCTCGTTCGTCTACGTTCCCGAAGGCGTCGAGGTGGAGGTTCCTCTGCAGGCCTACTTCCTCATCAACGCCCAGAGCATGGGCCAGTTCGAGCGCACCCTCATCATCGGCGCTCCCGGTTCGAAGTTCCACTACATCGAGGGCTGCACCGCACCCACCTACAACTCCGATTCTTTCCACTCCGGAGTGATCGAGATAATCTGTCAGGAGAGCTCGTCGGTGCGTTACTCGACCATCCAGAACTGGTCGCACAACGTCTACAATCTCGTTACCCAGCGGGCGCTCGTGCATGAGCACGCCTCGATGGGTTGGCTCGACGGCAACCTGGGGTCGAAGACCACGATGAAGTACCCCAGCTGCTTCCTCGTCGGTGAAGGGGCCCACGGCGAGGTGCTCTCGATCGCCTTCGCCGGTGACGGTCAGCATCAGGACGCCGGGGCCAAGATGATCCACGCCGCGCCACGGACCACATCGTCGATCGTCTCCAAGTCGATCTCCAAGGGCAGCGGCCGCTCCAGCTACCGGGGCCTTGTGCAGATCCACGAGGGGGCCGAGTACGCGCGCTCGAACGTCGAATGCGACGCACTGCTGCTCGACGAGACCGCGAAGACCGACACCTATCCCTATATCGAGATCAACGAGAAGACGGCGCACATCGGCCACGAGGCCACGGTCAGCAAACTCAACGACGAGCAGATCTTCTACCTGATGTCGCGGGGTCTGCCCGAGGACGAGGCGATGGCCCTCATAGTTCGGGGCTTCCTCGAACCGGTGGCCAAGGAGCTACCGCTCGAGTACGCCGTCGAACTGAATCGCCTCATCGAGCTCGAGATGGAAGGGAGCGTAGGATAGGGGCCCGCGGGCGACCCGAATCAAGATGGCAACACTCGTAGACAACACCCCCCTGTCGGACGCTGCCCTCGAGGCGCTGATACAGAAGTACGACGAGCCGCAGTGGCTGGCGCAGGAACGCCGGGCCGCCCTGCGTTCGTTCGAGCAGACTCCCTTCCCGACCAGGAGGGATGAGGAGTGGCGCTACAGCCAACTCGACCGCTTCTCTCTCGAAGGACTCTCGATCGTCGAGGGCGCGCGGGACCGCGAGGTGTCGGAGCGCATCCGGATGCGGATGACCGACTCGGACGCCGAGGGGATACTCGTCCACAAGGGCGGCGAGGTGATCCACCGCGACTCGAAGATCAGCGAGAAGGGGGTCATCTTCACCGACTTGAGGAGTGCGCTCCGTGAGCACGAGGACCTCGTTCGCGAGCACCTCTACAGCGCCGTCAACGCCGGGCAGAGCAAGTACACCGCCCTCAACTCGGCGTTCTGGGAGAACGGCACCTTCGTCTACGTTCCGAGTGGTGTCGAGGTGGCACTGCCCCTGGGTGCCTTCACCACCGCCGACAGCGGCGGCCTCGTGAACGGGCGAACTCTCGTGGTCGTCGGTTCCAATGCCAAGGTCACCTACCTCGATGAGTACACCAGCGAGCCGATCGGCGAGCGGCACTTCTACAACGGAGCGACCGAGATCATCCTCGAGGGTGGCGCCAAGCTGCGCTACGTCGCGCTCCAGAACTGGAGCCGCGATGTCGTTCACATGAACCGCATCAGGGCGCATCTGGCCCGCGACAGTCGGCTCGAGAGCCTGAGCGTGAGCCTGGGCGCCAACACCGCGCGAGCCGAGGTCGAGAGCCGACTCGAGGGGCCGGGTGCCGACAGCGAGATGCTGGGTCTCTACTTCGCCGACAAAGGTCAGCATTTCAACCAGTACACGCTGCAGCACCACGCCTCCCACCATGCCAGGAGCGACCTGCTCTTCAAGGGTGCCCTGCGTGACGCCTCGACCGCCGTCTACTCGGGCGTCATCCGCGTCGACGAGGGTGCTCAGAAGACGGACGCATACCAGACCAACCGGAACCTGCTGCTCGATCGCGATTCAGAAGCGGTGTCCATCCCGCAGCTGGAGATCGGCGCCAACGACGTGAGGTGCTCCCACGGTTCCACCACCGGCCCCGTCCCCGAGGACCAGCGCTTCTACCTGATGAGTCGCGGCCTGCCGCCCGAACTCGCCGAGCATGTGCTCGTCACCGGCTTCCTCTACGAGGTGATGAGCCGCGTTACCCTGCCGAAAGTGGCGCAGTACGTCGAGCGGGTGGTGCAGGCCAAGCTGGGCGTGCCGGGCGTGAAGGAGAAGCTCTGATCACGCAAGAGGCTGGTCGGTGGTGACCGAGACGAGAGTCGAAGTCGGAGCGACCGAGAGCTTCCCTGAAGGTAGCGTCACGGCGGTGAGCGTCGGGGGCCAGAGTCTGGTCGTGATCCGTCAGGATGGCGAGTTCTTCGCCGTTCCCGACCAGTGCACCCACGAGAAGTACCCGCTATCCAACGGCGAACTGCTCGACGGGAAGATCAAGTGCATAAAGCACGGCGCTACCTTCGACTTGCGCACCGGAAGGGCGACCCTGCCCGCGGTGAAGAAGCTGAGGCTGTTCGACACCGCTGTCGAGGACGGCAAGGTCTACGTGGTGATGCAGGAGGCCTAACGGTTCCCCCTACCGCCGGATGAAGGGCACCGGACCCGCGTTCACAGCGCGGTCACGCCATCCACGACCAGTTGCACGGCCAACATGATCAGCAGCATCCCCATGAGCCGCTCGATAGCGACCAGGCCGCGCTCGCGCAGGACCTTGTAGAGGAGCGGGGCGGCCATCAGGACCGCAGCGGTCCCGATCCAGGCGATCAGCAGCGCCGAGATCCACTTGCCCATGGCTTCCGGCTCGGTCCTCGACATGAGGATGACCATGGCCATCGCCGATGGCCCGGCGATGAGCGGGATGGCGAGCGGCACGATGAAAGGCTCGCCGCCGATCTGCCGCCCCATCACACCTTCCGGGCGCGGGAATACCATCCGCAGCCCGATGACCCCGAGCACGATGCCGCCCGCGATCGCGACCGACTGCTGTTGCAGGCCCAGGAAGCCGAGGATGTCCTGACCGACGAAGAGGAAGAGGACGAGCACGGCGAGAGCGATCAGCAGTTCGCGGAAGACGATGAAACGGCGGCGCGACGCATCGACATCCCTGAGCAGCGAGAGCACCAGCGGAGAGTTCCCGAACGGATCCATCACGAAGAAGAGCAGTGCAGCCGCGGACCACACGCTGTTGCCGATGTCCATGCGTCAGAGCGTACCCGTCGAGCCCGGCCACGACGTCGGTCCGACTCGCCGTGACCTCGGAAGGCCGGTCGCACCTGCTCAACTGGCACTACCTCACGGTGATGGAGCGGTACACCGTTACCGTGGGACACGTTCAATGGCGGCGCGAGCCGAGGTTTCGCGGCGCCAGCCATCCGGGGGTGATATGAAACGACTGACAACGATACTTTTCGCTTTGCTCCTGTTGAACGCGGCTTCCGCTCAACAGGAGCTAGGGGACGTGCCCGACGACCATTGGGCTGCGGATGCGGTGCAGCGCATGGTCGAGCTGGGCATCATCCAAGGTTTCCCTGACGGAACCTTCCGCGGGAACGAAGCGTTCACCCGCTATCAGGCGGCGCTCGTGATCGACAGGGTGCTCGACGTCCTCGAGGACCAGCGACAGGCCGCTCAGGTGCTCGGCGAGGAAGACATCGAGGTGCTGCAGAACGCCATCGACGAGTTGCGGGCCGGTTTCGAGGACCTCGATCGCAGAGTCGCTACACTCGAACAGGAGGAGGACCAACCAACGGTCCAGTCGGCCGAAGTCGAGCAGTTGCGAGCCCAGGTAGAGGCGCTCAGCACCGAACTGGAAGAGTTGCGGGCCCAGATCGAAGAAGGTGAACTGCAGGGGCCACCGGGACCTCCTGGACCGGCGGGACCGCAGGGTCCCCAAGGTCCGCCCGGACCCGCCGGGCCCGAGGGACCACCCGGACCGGAGGGCCCGCAGGGACCGCCAGGACCACCAGGACCCCCGGGGCCGGCAGGTCCGGCAGCCGAGGTCGCGCCCCGACCCGAAGTGCCGCCAGTAGTCGAGGTCGAGGAACCGGAGCCCATCCGTCCCGCCGGCCAGGTCGAAGGGTTCCACCTGGGGGTAGCAGCGGTGAGCGAGCTCAACGACCGCGTGCCGGCAAGGTTCATCATGGGGTACAGCCGTCTCATCGGGCCGATCGGCATACGAGCCAGCGTCGACTACGGGCGTCAGAGCCCGATCGACCAGGGGACACTCGCTTTCGCCGGTCACCTCACCTACCGGATCGGCATGGGGCCCCGACTGTCGAGCTACCTCGGCGCGGGCGGCGGCTACCAGCTCAACCTGATGGACTGGTACCAGGCGAACGACGGGCCGTTCGCGAGCGCCCTGCTGGGCGTCGAGTACTCGCTCAACGACTCGATGGGCCTGTTCGTCGAGGGGATGGCCGACTACTACTTCAACACCCCGCCCATCGTGGGCGAATATCAGTACGACCAGTTCTACCCGACGGTCGCGCTCGGCTTGAACCTGCGCTTCTAGGTCGCCGAGGAGGATGACGCGAGGGCGGTCCCGATCACCGGGACCGCCCTCGACGTTGCGGACCGGGCTTCTCCTTGTCCTGCTACTTCACGTCACTCGACAGCAGGACGGTGACCCGGGCCTGGATGTGATCGGGAGCGGCCCCTTCGCTGGTCTTGAACGTCACCCCCACCCGTCCCGAATCGAGACCCAGGAGACTGCACAGCCGCTTCTCTATCGCGTCGCGCTGCTCGCCCAGCTTGGGCTCGTCGAGGGTGATGACCGCGGCGACGTTGTTGAACTCGATCTTGCCACCCAGCCGACGTAGCCGCCTCAGGACCTCGCGCACGATCTCGCGGCCCGGGATGTCGCGGTAGCGCTCGTCGGCCGGTGGGAACAGGCGACCGATGTCGCCGAGGGCGAAAGCCGACAGGAGCGCGTCGGCGAGGGCGTGCAGGAGCACGTCACCGTCGGAATGCGCCTCCGGACCTCGGGGACTCCCTTCGATCTCCACCCCGCCCACGAGGAGCTTGCGCCCCGTCACGAGCCGGTGGCTGTCCTCGCCGTAGCCGATCCTCTGCATGGTTGGCATCGTCGCATTCTAAGTCAGCCGCCACTTTGCGCCGCGGCCTCTTCCAGTCAGATGGCTCCAGCAGAAGGGCCCATGCGACAATGGCGGCGATGTCCCGTGCCGGTGGGATCCTCGTCCTGGTCTGCATCACGCTGGTGTGGGGAACGACCTTCGTCGTCATCAAGGACGCCCTCGACACGATCTCGGTACCGCTCCTGTTGGCCGTGCGATTCAGCCTCGCCGCGCTGCTCCTCGGCTGGGTTCGCGTCGAACGCCGTGCTCTCGGTCCCGCGATGATCCTCGGCGTCCTCGCATTCCTGGGCTTCGCCAGCCAGACGATCGGCATCGACCTCACCTCGGCCTCCAAGGCAGCCTTCATCACCGGGCTGTCGGTGATCCTCACGCCGCTGATAAGTTCCGTCTGGTTCAGGAACAGGATCGCCCCTCGGGCCTACCTCGCAGCGGCAGTGGCTCTGGGCGGCCTGGCGCTGATGAGTTCCACCGGAGCCAGCGGGGTCAACGCCGGCGACGTCTGGCTGCTGGGCACCGCTCTCTCGTACGCCCTCTACATCGTCTACCTGGGCCAGGTCGCCGCCGACCTCCCGGTCCTCTCGCTGGCCGGGGCGCAGCACTGGCCGATGGCGCTGCTCGCCTGGGTCTGGGCGCTTCCGCAGGTCGGCCAGCTGGGTAAGGTGCCGCTGGCCACGTACGGCGCTATCGTCTACCTGGCGCTGGTCGCGACCGCGCTCGTCGCAGTCCTGCAGGCTTACGCTCAGAAGGTCGTTCCGGCGCACGTGGCCGCGCTCATCTTCCTGCTGGAACCGGTTTTCGCGGCCCTGTTCGCGTTCCTGCTGCTCGGTGAACGCCTGGGGCCCCTCGGCTGGCTGGGTGGCGTGCTGGTGGTCGTGGCCATGCTCATCAGTGAGCTGCCCAGGCGCAGGCGTGGTTGGCCGAGCAGGGAGCAGGACAGGTGAGTGCCGAGAGCAGCGGCTCACACCGCTGTTCATGAAGCATGTGTCGGACGAGTAGCGGTAAGGCGGACGCCCTCATCCAGGTGACCGAAACACACGCCTCTGACGACGGCTCCCCTTTCGCCGAGGAGGCAACGGTTCTCGGAACGTTCGGGACGTACCCAGCGCCGAGCGCGAATCTCTCGACTCCGCCTGAGCTGTGCCGAAGAGAAGGCCGTCCGGGATAGAACCCGGACGGCCGCCTTCCAGTGACTGGAACGACTTCTCAGTGTGCCCGCATCAACTGCTCCACGACGCCCTTGTCCTCGAGGGTCGAGATGTCGCCGCTCTCCTCCTTGCCGGCGGCGATGCTGCGCAGCAGGCGACGCATGATCTTGCCGCTACGCGTCTTGGGCAGCGCGTCGGCGAACCGGATCTCGTCGGGCTTGGCGATCGCGCCGATCTCCTTGGCTACGTGGTTGCGTAGTTCCGCCGCGAGTTCGTCGGAGCCTTTCAGGTCGCCCTCCAGCGTCACGAAGGCGACGATCGCCTGGCCCTTTACGTCGTGCGGCTTGCCCACCACGGCCGCCTCGGCGACATCGTCGTGGGAGACCAGAGCGGACTCCACCTCCATGGTGCCCAGCCGGTGGCCCGAGACGTTCACCACGTCGTCGACCCGCCCCATGATCCAGAAGTAACCCTCTTCGTCGCGACGCGCGCCGTCGCCGGCGAAGTAGACGTGAGGGATCTCGCCCCAGTACTGACGCTTGAACCGCTCGTCGTCACCGTAGACCGTGCGCAGCATGCTGGGCCAGGGCCGCTTCACCACCAGGTAACCGCCCTCGTTGGCAGGCAGTTCGTTCCCCTGCATGTCGACCACGGCCGGTTCGATGCCGAAGAAGGGCACGCCCGCCGAGCCAGGCTTGGCGTCGTGGACGGCAGGCAGGGTGGTGATCATCACGCCGCCGGTCTCCGTTTGCCACCAGGTATCGATCACGGGACAGCGGTCGCCGCCGATGACGCGCCGGTACCAGGTCCACGCCTCGGGGTTTATCGGTTCACCGACGGTACCGATGAGCCTTAGTGAGGAGAGGTCGTGCTTCCCGGGGTGCTCCTCACCGAGCTTGATGAAGGCCCGGATGGCCGTGGGCGCGGTGTAGAAGATCGTCACGCCGTAACGCTCGATGATGTCCCAGAAGCGGTCGGGCGCCGGGTAGGTGGGCGCTCCCTCGTACATCACCTGGGTTGCGCCGTTGCTCATCGGGCCGTAGACGATGTAGGAGTGCCCGGTGACCCAGCCGACATCGGCGGTGCACCAGAAAACGTCGTCCTCCTGCAGGTCGAACACGTGCTTCGTGGTCAGGTAGATGTAGGTCTGATAGCCCCCGGTCGTGTGGAGCACGCCCTTGGGCTTGCCGGTAGAGCCGGAGGTGTAGAGGATGTAGAGCGGGTGCTCCGAGTCGAGCGGCTCGGCCGGACACTCGTCCGAGGCGCCCTCCATCAGATCGTGGTACCAGAAGTCTCGGCCGGAGACCATGTTCACGTCGTTGCCGGCGCGCTTCACCACGATCGCCGTTTCGACGCTGGGGCAACGCTCCAACGCCTCGTCGACCGCCGGCTTGAGGGGCAGTACGCTGCCACGCCGGTGGCCGCCGTCGGCGGTGATGACGGCCTTGGCCTGAGCGTCCTGGATCCGGTCGGCGAGCGCCGTCGAACTGAAGCCGCCGAACACGACCGAGTGGGTCGCCCCGATCCTGGCGCAGGCGAGCATGGCCGCAGCGGCCTCGGGGATCATCGGCATGTAGATGGCGACGCGGTCACCCTTCTTGATCCCCTTCGACTTGAGGACGTTGGCGAGCTTCGAGACCTCGGTAAGCATGTCGCGGTAGGTGATAGTGCGCTTGTCGCCCGGTTCGCCCTCCCAGTAGAAGGCCACCTTGTCGCCCCGCCCCTGTTCGATCTGATAATCGAGGCAGTTGTAGGCGAGGTTGGTGGTGCCTCCGACGAACCACTCCACGAACGGCTCGTTCCATCGGGTCACCTGATCCCAACGACGGAACCAGTGGAGCTCCGAGGCGACCTTGCCCCAGAACTCGTCGGGCTCATCCAGCGACTGGCGGTAGAGGCGTTCGTACTCCTGGGGATCGTTGAACTTCGCCCGCGAACGGAACTCGTCCGAGGGCTCGAAGCGACGTTCCTCCTGAAGGATGGATTCGATGTTCTCCGACATTCTCTCTCCTAAAGAGGCAACTCGAATCGGGGCGTGGGCTCGCTGGTTTGGTTCGAGGATAGCCCAAAGCCGGGGGCTCCGACAAATGAGCTACAGGGTTTACGCCGCCGCAGGTACAACGGGCAGGGGGTTGGCAACTTTCCTCACCACAGGTGTAAAATTCTCATGCAGAGCAAATGTCCATAGGTCCACCAGGACGACAGCTTTGTGCGGCTGTGGCAGTCAGCTGCGCACACAGTCGCCGATCCCAGAGCCGCGGAGGTTACTCGATGGCGAAGTCCCGTGACAGGAAGAAAGCCCCGTCCGAGAGAGCAACGCTCGAGAACGAAGAGCAGAGGATCGAAGAGCAGAGTGTCGATGAACAGAAGCCGAAACGCGCGATAAGCCGCCGCTCGTTCTTGAAGACGGGCGTCGGAACGGCCGGTGGCCTGTTCCTCGCCAGCCGACTGGGTGGATCGTTCGCACGAGCGCAGGACTATCCGGCGCTCGGCAATTTCCCGGTTCGGGGCAGCACCGTAGTCTTCGGCTTCAACGTGCCGCAGACCGGCTCCTACGCCGACGAGGGCGCCGACGAGCTGCGGGCGTACGAACTCGCGGTGAGGCACCTCAACGAGGGAGGCGGGATCCTGGAGACGATGCAGCCCCTCGCTCTCACCGGCCAAGGGGTGCTGGGCAAGCGGGTCGACTTCGTCACCGGCGACACCCAGACGGATCCCGACGCCGCTCGAGCTTCCGCCCGGCGGATGATCGAGCGTGACGGTGTGATCATGTTCTCGGGCGGCTCGAGCTCGGCAGTCGCCATCGCGCAGCAGTACCTGGCCCAGGAGGCCGGCGTGATCTTCATGGTGGGCCTCTCCCACTCGAACGACACCACCGGCAAGGATCGCCGCCGTTACGGCTTCCGGCATTTCTTCAACGCCTACATGTCGGGTCAGGCCCTTGGCCCGATCCTTGCCCAGGAGTACGGCAACGACCGGCGCGCCTTCCACCTCACCGCCGACTACACCTGGGGCCACACTCAGCTGGAGTCGATGCGCAACTCCACCGAATCGCAAGGTTGGACCACGGCGCGCAACATCATGACGCCGCTGGGCCTGCAGGATTACAGCCAGTACCTGACCGCTTTCCTCAACAGCGACGCCGACGTCCTGATCCTCAACCATTACGGGCAGGACATGGTCAACTCGCTCACCCAGGCGGTTCGCTTCGGCATCAAGGACATGGATCGGAACGGCAAGCAGGTGCAGATCGTGGTGCCGCTCTACAGCCGACTGATGGCCAGCGGCGCCGGTGACGCCATCGAAGGGATCTTCGGCAGCACCAACTGGAGCTGGAAGATGGACGACCCTGGCTCCCAGGCGTTCACGCAGGCGTTCGAAGCCGAGTACGGCCAGCCTCCCTCCCAGGCGGCCCAGACCGCTTACGTGCAGACGATCCTCTACGCCGATGCCGCCGAGCGGGCCGGCACCTTCTACCCGCCGGAGGTCATCCGCGCTCTCGAGGATCACGACATCCAGGGCATCGGCCCGGGCACAACGACCTACCGCGGCTGCGATCACCAGGCGTTCCACGACATGCTCGTGGTGCAGGGCAAGTCGCCCTCCGAGCGGGAGAACGAGTTCGACCTGCTCGAGACAGTGGCGCAGATCGACCGCGACAGCGTGATGTACGAGTGCGACTTCTTCCCGGGAGAGCTCGGTCCGTACAAGGACGAGTAAGCCGTCATCGCCCGCAACGGACTCGACCGTGCCCGCCGCAGCAGATGCTGGCGGCGGGCACCCTCAGTAGGGAAGTGATATGGGGTTCGAACTCGGAGATCTGGCCCTCCAACTCCTCACCGGCCTTCAGGTCGGCGCCATCTACACCCTGGTCGCCCTCGGCCTCACACTCATATTCGGCACCCTCGGCGTCGCCAACTTCGCCCACGGTGCCCTCTATCTGATCGCCGCCTACGCCGGTTACGTCCTCTCGGAGGAGGTAGGCTGGTGGGCAGTATTCCTGATCGTCCCGATCGGGCTCTTCGTCGTGGGGGTCGTCCTCGAGCGAACCCTGATCCGTTACTTCTATCGGCGGCCGGTGACCGACCAGATCCTGGTCACCTTCGGACTCGCGCTGGTGATCCAGGAGGCCGCCCGTACCATCTTCGGCGGGACGACCAGGCCGTTCCCGCCGCCGCAGTGGGCGCTCATCCCGATCGACATCGGCATAGGCTTCTATCCGCCGTGGCGACTGGTGATCATCGCGGTGACCATCCTCGTCGTAATCCTGCTCTACCTTCTGCTCCGCTTCACCCGGGTGGGCCTCATGGTGCGGGCGGGGATGCGCGACCCGGAGATGGCCAGGTTCCTGGGGATCGACATCGACAAGACGTTCACCTGGGTGTTCGGCTTCGGGGCGCTGCTGGCGGGCGTTGCCGGCATCGTAGGGGGGCCCACCACGTCGGTCTACCCGGGTCTGGGAATGAGCGTCCTGGTCCCCTCCTTCCTCGTCGTTGTGATCGGCGGCATGGGGAGTATCCCCGGCGCTATCCTCGCCGGATTGCTCATGGGTGAAGCTATCAGCCTCTCGGTGCTCTTCTACCCACCCCTGGCTCAGGTGATCGTCTACCTGGTCGCGGCCGTAGTCCTCTCCTGGCGCCCGCGCGGCCTGATGGGCGTCGAAGGGGTGATGGAGTGAGGGGCCTGCGCAGAGATTCGGTCGCACGCGAGTGGCTGATCATGGTGATCGCCGCCGCCGTGCTCCTCGCACTACCCTGGTTCCTGGTGCAGATCGGCGGTTACCGCGAGCTGGCCACGAGGATAATCATCTTCGCCATCTTCGCCCTCGGCTTCGATCTGCTGGTCGGTTTCACCGGGTACCTCTCGTTCGGTCACGCTGCCTTCTGGGGGGTAGGCGCCTACGTCTGCGGCTACTACATGCTCCACTTCTCGCCCAACCCCCTCATCGGCATGCTCCTCGCCGTGGTCGTGGTGGGCATCATCGCTCTCGTGCTGGGGCTCATCACCCTGCGACGCCACGGCATCTACTTCGCGATCCTCACGCTGGCGTTCGCCGAGATGTTCTATTACGCCGCTTTGGCGCCACTACAGCAGTGGACCGGCGGCGACAACGGCCTGACAGGCATCCCAACCCCGGACCTCTTCGGCATCGAGTTGCAGGGCAACGCCGTCCACCTCTTCACCTGCGCCTGGGCGCTCGTAGCGATCTACGTGGCGCTGAGGATCCGGCGTTCCCCGTACGGACTCATCCTCAAGGCGATCAAGGCCAACGAGCGAAGGCTCCTCTACACCGGAGTGGACGTCTTCCGCTACAAGGTCGCCGCCTTCACCATCAGCGGCATCTACGGCGGGCTGGCGGGCAGCCTCTACGCCATCTACGAGACCTACGTGCCTACCGAGAGCCTGCGCTGGACCACCTCCGGGGAGGTGATCATCATGTCGGTGATAGGTGGACTGGGCACCCTCTTCGGCCCGATGATCGGCGCCGGGATCGTCCTCTACCTGGAGAACGTGCTCTCGGCGGTCACGTCACAGTGGTACCTGATCCTCGGCCTGATCTTCATGGCCTTCGTGATCTTCCTGCCCGGCGGCGTGGTGGAGGCTTTCGGGCGCATCGGCCGGCGTTTCGGCCGCAAGAGGGCGGTCGGGGGCGGTCCCACGCCGGCAGAGATACGAGACCGGCCGGAGCGGGGAGTGGACAGATGAGCGCGCTGCTGCAAGCGACAGGAATCAGCAAGCGGTTCGGTGGGCTGGCTGCGGTCAGCGACGTGAACCTCTCTATACGGAAGGGCGAGGTGCACAGCATAATCGGCCCCAACGGGGCGGGGAAGAGCACGCTGGTGAACATGCTCACCGGCGCCCTCGTGCCCGATACAGGCACCATCGTCTTCGACGGCAAGCCGATAGCGGGCCGCAAACCTTACGAGATCAACCAGTTGGGGGTGTCCAGGGTTTTCCAGAGCCCCGAGATCTTCCCCCAACTCTCCCTCGTCGACAACGTCACCATCGCGGCCCTATCGGCACGCGACGGCAGCTTCAAGGTCAACCCGCTCGAGCGGCCCAGCAGGCGGCGCGACGCTGTCAGGGTGGCCGAGGAGGCGTTGGACAAGGTCGAGCTCCTCGACAAGCGGGATGCCGAGGCGTTGCATCTCTCTCGCGGCGATAAACGGCGCCTCGAACTCGCCGTCTGTCTTGCGCACGAACCGCGCCTGCTGCTCCTGGACGAGCCCACCGCCGGCATGTCGCAGAAGGAAACCCAGGCGACCACCGAACTCCTGCGCCGCCTCGCGCGCGACGGCATGACCAAGTTGGTGATCGAGCACGACATGAAGGTGGTCTTCGCACTCTCCGACACGATCACCGTGCTCCACCAGGGCCGCGTGATCGCCTCCGGTCCGCCCGACACCATCCGCGAGGACGAGGCGGTGCAGGAGGCGTATCTGGGAGGGGTCGAACTGTGAACGCCACCGGGGCGAACGGCCACTACTTCGCTTGCGACGACGTCCACGCCTGGTACGGCGAGAGCTACATCCTGCGGGGCATGAACTTCACCGTCGAGCACAACGAGATCTTCACGCTGCTCGGACGGAACGGCGCGGGCAAGACCACGACCCTCAGGGCGATAGCGCGCGCTCAGGAGCCCGTCGTCAGATCGGGGCGGATAAGCCTGAAGGGCAACTCCGTGGAGCGGTTGAGCACCCATCAGGCGGCGCGACTGGGGATCTCGCTGGTACCTGAGGAGCGACGCATCATCCCGGGTCTCACGGTGGAGGAGAACCTCATCCTCGCTCAGGTCGCGCCGAACATCGGCTGGCCGCTGGAGCGGATCTACCAGCACTTCCCGCGTCTTGCCGAAAGGCGCCGCCAGCTGGGAACCACCCTTTCCGGGGGCGAGCAGCAGATGCTCGCCATCGCCCGGGCGCTCGCACGCGAACTCTCGCTGCTCCTGCTCGACGAACCGTTCGAAGGGTTGGCGCCGCAGATCGTGCGCGAGATAGAGGAGATCCTGGTCGAGATCAAGCAGGCGGGGCTGACGATAATCCTCGTCGAGCAGAACGCGGTCGCGGCCCTGCGCATCGCCGACCGGGCGGCCATCATAGACGACGGCCAAGTGGTCTACGAGGGCAGCCCGTCGGGTGTGCTGGAGAACGAGGAGCTCAGGCGCGACTACCTGGCGCTTTGACCGGCTGATGCAGGTTCGGGCGGTCGCACCGGCCGCCCGCTCGTCTGCTTCCAGGAAAGCGTAGGGGAGCGATATTCGTCTTGCCTCCCGGGGGCTAGCGTGGCACGGGAGGAAGCGGATGGAGAAGCTCATGCGAGCGGTTCGCCCTGCGCTCGATCGCCTCGGTCCACTGCAGCGAGCAACACCGGACATCGCTCTCCTGCGCACCCTGATCGTGAACCTCTACTTCGTCGAGGTGCCGGGCGGCTGGATCCTCGTCGACGCCGGACTGCCGGGTTCGACCGGGGCGATAAAGCGGCAGGCAGAGAGGCTTTTCGGGGCCGCGCGGCCCCTTGCGATCGTCCTCACCCACGGTCACTTCGATCACGTCGGCGGATTGCCTGCGCTGGCCGATTGCTGGAGCGTGCCGGTACTCGCCCATCGGCTGGAACACCCTTACCTCGATGGGCGGTCGGCCTACCCGCCCCCCGACCCGTCGGTGGGCGGGGGCCTCATGGCGCGTGCTGCCCCGCTCTACCCGAGGGGACCGATCGACGTTGGGCCTCACCTCCGGGCCCTGCCTGGCGGCGGAACTGTTCCGGTAATGCCGGGTTGGCGCTGGATCCACACGCCCGGTCACACCTCCGGCCATGTCTCGCTCTTCCGCGAGAGCGACCGAACCCTGATCGCCGGTGATGCCTTCATCACCGTCAACCAGGAGTCGGCCCTCGATGTGATGAGACAGCGGCCCGAGGTATCGGGCCCCCCGGCCTACTACACGCAGAACTGGTCGGCGGCCAGGCGGTCGGTCGAGGCGCTCCTCGAACTGGAGCCGTCGGTAGCGCTGACCGGACACGGGTTGCCGATGAGGGGAGAGGAGCTGCAGCGCGGACTGGAGGCGTTGGCGGCCAACTTCGAGCGGCACGCGGTGCCGCGCCGCGGCCGCTACGTGGGCGACCCGGTGCTGGCCGACGAAAGCGGACCGAGGTGGATTCCTCCCCCGGAAAGGCGATTCGGCGCCGTCCTCCTTGCGGGGGCCGCACTCCTCGGGGTGGCACTCGCGATCCGCCGAATGCGCGAGCGCCGTGGCGGGGGGACCTAAGGAAGCTCGGGTCGCGAGCGCCACAGGTTGCGACGCGGCAACCGCCACCAGTCGACGGTGAAGACGACGAAGACGGTCACCACCTCTAGCCGTCCCGCGTACATCTCGAAGATGAGCAGCGCCCTCCCCAGCGGGTGGATCTCGGTGAAGTTGAGCATCGGGCCCACTCTCGCCAGGCCCGGTCCGATGTTCCCCAGGCAGGCGATGCTCGCGGTGAAGGCCGTGATGAAATCGCTTCCCAGAACCACCAGGATGGCGGTGCCCACCGCGAACAGGAGCACGTAGAGCGTGATGAAGGCCGCTACCGCCCGCAGTACCTCTTCGGGCACCGCCCGGCGACCGAGCCGCACTGGCAGCACCGCCCGTGGATGGAGGGCCCTCTGCACCTCGCGGCCGGTATGACGCAGCAGGATGAGCCACCGGACGACCTTTACCCCGCCGGCTGCGCTGCCGGCGCTGCCGCCGATGAACATCAGCATCAGCAGGATCATCTGCGCCTGCTGCGGCCAGAGGGCGAAGTCGGCGGAGGCGAAACCAGTCGTGGTAACTATCGATAGCGCCTGGAACGACGCGTGGCGGATGGCCCCGAACAGGTCGTAACTGCCCAGCAGGAAGAGGGTGAGCAGGGCGGTCGAGACCAGGACGATCGCCGTGTAGGCGCGGAACTCGGCGTCTCTGCCGAGGAGCCGTGGTTTGCCTGTGAGCACACGGTACTGGAGGGCGAAGTTGGCTCCAGCGAGGAACATGAACACGACAGCGACCCAATCGACGGCGCCACCCGCCAACCCTTCGAAGGAGAGCGGATCGGTCGAGAAGCCGCCGGCCGCCAGTGTGGCGAAAGCGTGGGCGATCGCCTCGAAGGGCGTCATCCCCGCGAGCCAGTAGGCGACGATGCAGGCTATCGTGAGCCCCGCGTAGATGACGAGCAGGTTGTTGGCCGTGTTCCGCAGGCGCGGGGTAAGCCGGTCCTCCGTCGGTCCCGGAGCCTCCGTGAAGAAGAGCTGGCGCCCGGCGATCGCCAGTTGCGGGAAGACCGAGATGAAGATGACGATGATCCCGATGCCACCGACCCAGTGTGTGAGCGCGCGCCACATGAACATGGTGCTGGGGAAGCTTTCGAAGTCGCGGAGGACGGTAGCGCCGGTGGTAGTGAAGCCGCTCATAGACTCGAAATAGGCGTTGAGCGGGGAGAAGAAACCGGAGTGAACGAAGGGGATGGCGGCCGCGGCGGGGATTATCAGCCAGAGCAGCAGAACCGCCATGAGCGCCTCCCGGCGGGTGGGCTCGCCCACGGCCGAGCCGAAGCGCCTCAGTGGATAACCGAGGACGACGGACACCAGGGCCGTGTACAGGAAACCAGCGTGAGGTTCACTCGCCACGGCTGCATAGGCAGCGAAGAAGAGCGCGGCGAGGGCGAGTGCGACAAGGCCCGAACCGACGACGTAGGGGGCGAAGCGTCCACGCATTCAGAGTCGGCTCAAGCTACCGGCACCCGTTTGCGGCCGATCCAGGTCTCCACGGCCTCGACGTTGTCGGGAGTGGTGACGATGAAGAGGTGATCGCCGTTCCTGATGACGGTGTTGCCGTTGGGGATCAGCACCTGCCCGTCCCGCCTGAGCGCGCCGATCAGCGAACGCTTCGGCGTTCCGAGCTCGGCCAGACGCCCGCTCCGGGCGTCGGCCGGGTACTCGACTTCCATGACCTCGGCCCGGTCCTCGATCGAAGCCAGGTGGTCGACGTCGTCGACGTGGAGCCAATTGAGGACCTCCTGGACGGCTGCGCTGCGCGGCGTGAGGGGAACGTCGATGCCCACCCGTTCGAAGAGCCTGCGGTTCTTGGCCCGGCCCACTCTCGTCACGACCTTCGGGATGCCCAACTGCTTGGCCAGCAGCGAAACGAGGAGGTTCTTGCCGTCGTCGCTCGTTACTGCCACCATCACGTCGGCGTCCTCGACCCGCTCCTGCTCGAGCAGTTCGAGGTCCGAACCGTCCCCCTTGAGGACGGTCACTCCGGGCAGCCAGTAAGCAAGCTTCTCGCAGCGTGCTTCGTCCTGTTCGATGACGGTGATGTGGGCCCGTTCCTCCTGTAGTTGTTGAGCGACCATGAAACCGACGTTGCCGCCACCTACTATGGCCACGAACATCTGCCGCTTGCGGCGGGCGAACTTCGCTTCCAGCCGCCGCATGCTCTCGGTCGACCCCATGAACACGACCTTGTCGCCGGGGCAGAGGACCGTGTCGCCCGACGGCACTATGAACTTCTCGTTGCGGATCGAGCCGACCACGAGGACGCTCTCGGGCATGCGCGTTTCGTTGAGCGTCTGCCCCACGAACGGGTCGCCCTCCTCCATCCGGTACTCGAGCATCTTGATCAGACCGCCCGCGAAGACGGCGCTGTCCACTGCCCTGGGCACACGCACGATGTCGACGATCTGGTTCGCCAGGGTCCGCTGAGGCCAGAGGACCCTGTCGATCGCCGTAGCGACCGAGGCGACCGCGTTGCGGCCCTTGAAGGCGTCGATGTAGCGTTGGCGGGTGACGAAGGCGAGCGTCTTCTTGGCGCCCAGGCCCTTCGCCGCGAGGCATGAGAGGACGTTGATGTCGTCGTTGTCGGTGCAGGCGATGAACGCGTCGGCGTGCTCCACCCCGGCGTCTCGCAGGTCATCCGGGTCGGTGCCGTTGCCCCGCACGAACTGAACGTCCATCGTGTCGAAGCTGGTAGCCCTCTCTTCGTCCGCCTCGATGATGGTCACGTTGTGCTCGCGGTAGAGCGCCTCCGCGATCCTCGAACCGATCTCGCCACCGCCTACGACGAAGACGTTCATGGCGCAAGCATACCCATACCGCTGCTCATCGCGAGGATACCCTCACCACTATCGCCGTGACGATCCAGACGGCCAGCAGCGGCATGAGCAGGTGGCCGAAGCGCACCCACGGAGTCTCACCGTCGAGCAGCGCGAACTGCGCCGCCATAACCGCCCTGGTCCCCCGCTCGAGCTGTTCGACCGTGCGTCCCAACGGATCCACTACGCCGGTTATGCCGTCGTTGCCGGCTCTCAGCAGGTAACGGCGGTTCTCGATCGCCCGCATGCGCCCCATCGCGTAGTGCTGCTGCGCCCCGTCGCCCCTGGCGAACCAGGAGTCGTTGGTGATGTTGACGAGCAACCTGGCTCCTGCCGCGACCATCGCCCGCTGCACCTGGGGGAATACCGACTCGTAACAGATGTAGGCGGCGAGCGGTCCCAGCGGGCTCGCCAGCGGCTCGAAAGCCGAACCCTGGGCGGTACCGGGGATCGGCTGCATGCCGAAGAGGCCGAAGACAGCGCGATAGAGGGGTGCGGCGGCGTCGGCAAGAGGGAAGCGCTCGCCGAAGGGTACCAGGTAGTACTTGTCGTACCGGTCCAGCAGCCTGCCATCGGCGATCGTGTAGGCGCTGTTGTAGGAGGCGCCGTCGACGCTGGCCCGGGCGCCGACCAGGAAGACGGCTCCCGGAACGCTCGACTGCACCTGCATCAGCATCTGCCTGCCCCGCTCGCCGTCGAAGCCGGCCAGCACCGCCCCCTCGGGCCAGACGACGAGGTCGGGCGGCTGAGCCAACGCCTCCGCACCCTGCCTGCTCAGGCGTGCCTGCAGCTCAACCTCGTCCGACAACCCCATGAGCCGGCCGAACGGATCCACGTTCCCCTGCACCAGCAGAGCGGTGTATTCGGGCTCGGGCAGCTGGCGCTCGAGCTTGACCCCGCCGGTCCACCAGGCGAAAGCGAAGACCGCGGCCGCCGCGAGCGGCGGCACCACCAGGCCGAGGGACCGAGGAGCGCGTCGGGTCCCGTGCCGCCCGGGCACGAAGGGGGCAGCCAGCAGCGCGGCGAGGCTGGTAGTGAGGAGGCCGAGTCCCCATACTCCCACCGTGTCGGCGAGCTGAGCTATCGGGGTGTCGAGCCAGGCGTAGCCAAGCGTCCCCCAGGGGAAGCCGAAGTAGCCCTGAGTGCGGGCCCACTCCATCAGTATCCAGAGAGGTGGCAGCAGGAGGAGAGTGAGTCGACCACCACCGCCCGCGACCCGTGCTGCAGCCGTCACCAGCCCCCAGAACGAGGCGAGGACGAGGAGCATGGGGGGGTAGAGGAGCCAGAAGGAGGAGCCGAAGAAGTCGGGGCCCGCGAACGATGCCGGAAGCCACAGGATGTAGAGCGTGAAGAAGGGGAGGGCGAAGGCGAACCCCAGCCAGAAGGCGTGGGCGGTACGGTCGCTGCGGGCGACGAACACGAAGAGCGGCACCAGGGCGAGGAGCAGCGGCCACGAGCCGGTGGGCGGAAGCGCCGCCGACAGGAGGGCGCCGCAGGCGACCGTTATTGACAGCGTCTCCCTCCTCACCCCCGGCTCGCCTCGGGTTGGAGCAGGGCGGCCAGCAGCGCGACGCGCTCGAGCGTCTCACGTAACCGGATGTGCTCGTTCCTGGCGTGCGAGGCGGCGCCCGAGGAGCCGAGTCCGTCGAGCGTCGGGATCCCCAGGGCGCTGGTGAAGTTGCCGTCGGAGCCTCCCCCTACGATCGCTCCCTCCAGCTCCAGACCGAGCTCGCGCAGCCGTTCCTGCGCCTCGTGCCAGAGGCGGGTATTCGCCTCGGTCGGCTCGAGCGGCGGCCTATTTAGGCCACCCTCCACCTCCACCAGGACCCGCGGATCACGGGGCCGGTAGCGGCGTAACGCCTCGTCGACTCGCTCGTCCTCGCCGGCACGCAGGACCCGAACGTCGAGGATCGCCTGAGCCTGTTCGGCGATCACGTTGACGACGGTCCCGCCACCGGCGACGGTGACGTTCACGGTCGTGCCCGCTTCACGGTCGCTCAGGTCCTCGGCGTAGAGGAGGAAGTGGGCGAGTTCCCGGAGCGCGCTCGCACCAGCCTCGGGATCGTTGCCGGCGTGGGCGCTGCGTCCGCCGAAGTTCACTCGGTACGAGGCCACTCCCTTGCGGCCGATCTTGATGGCCCCATCGTCGCGGCTGGTCTCGAGCACCAGGACACGGTCGTGAGCTCGAGCGAGCTCCTCGATAGACGGGCGGGAGTGGTGGCTGCCGGACTCTTCGTCCGAAGTGATGAGCAGGGTAACGTCGCCCCGCGGCTCGTGTCCCGCGGCGCGAAGCAGGCGCACCGCGTGAACAGCAGCGGCTATCCCCGCCTTCATGTCGCAGGTTCCGGGTCCGTAGACTACGTTGCCGTCGCGTCTCCACGGCATCCGCTCGAGCGTTCCGAGAGGCCAGACGGTGTCGTAGTGGGCGAGCAGAAGCGTTCTGGGCCCGCTCCCGCCGGCGATCTTCGCCTCGACTATCTCGCCCGCCTCGTCGCGAGGGTGCCGCTTGACGCTCCAACCGTCACCCTCGAGCAGGGCGGTCAGATGCTGCGCGAGGGCGTCGCAGGCTTCCTTGTGGGCAGTCGGAGTTTCGAAGCGGACGAGCTCCTCGAGCGTCCTGAGGTACCCGTTCTCCTGTTCCAAGGCGAGGGTCAGCATCGGCCCATGCTAACCGGCAAGCGGTGACGCCAGGCGTCCTGCCGCCGCTTCAGCGTGTCGCTTGCGGCTCCTCTTCGGCGCCCGCCCAGCGCCTGCGCCAGAGCTCCTCGGCCAATCGGCGGACGCTTGGTTCGAGGGTCGTGCGGGCGTACGAGTAGCCCCAGCGCAGATCCGCCAGAGCCGCTTCCCCATCCGTCTCCCGGGCGATCTGGTAGCGCGACAGGTAGACCTGCGCCAGCAGAACGTCCCGCATGCGCTGCGGCTTTACGGCGTGCAGGTCACGCAGAGCCTGGTCGAACGCCTGCAGGGCGCCGCGGACATCCCCGCGTTCCGCGAGGGTCCTGCCATTCTTGTAGTGCCTGGCGGCGTCGTAGAGGAGTTCACGCATCGCTTGGCGGGAGTATATCGCGCGTTGACGCGTTTTTCGGTCGCTCACAACGGCGCCCGCCGGGATCGGTGCCGGTCGAACCCTCGTTCAGGCGGGTGAGAAGGGACGTTCCATACCGGCCCGAGCCGCATCGACGGCCTCCTGCGGAGCATAGTCGAGCGCCAGTACCCCCCGGTAGGCGCGTACGGCGTCGTCGCGCCGGCCTGCCAGGTCGCGCAGCTGACCCAGCCGCGCCAGCAGGTAACCGGGGAGGAAGTAGGGGGAACTGAAGTCGCCGCGGCTCGCCCCCTCGAGCAGTTCCAGCGCCTCGAACCCGTGTCCGTTGGCGAGCAGGATGTTGGCTTCGTGGTAGCGAGCCTCGGCCCCGTCGAGCTCCCGAAGCTGAGCGAGCAGCCGTTCGGGGTCCGGCACCTCGGAACGGAAGGCGAAGTCCAGCAGCGAACGCTCCCGCGAGTCGGGGGTGAGCGCCGGCGCGGAGGGAGCCACGAGTGTCGCGCTCGAACCGGCCAGTGCGTCGCTGAGGAACGGGAGCGTATCGACAGGCACGAGCAGAGCGACCCGTTCGAACTCCAGGTCGAGGATCCGGTCGGCGATGACGCGGCACCGTTCGCGCAGCCAGCCCGAAGCGGGACCGTCCTCGAACGCCTCCTCGCGCGTCTCCTGGTAGCGCCGCAGATGGGGCAGCAGCGCTTCCTGGATGCGGTCGAGGCTGAGCGGTTCCTGGAGCAGGCGCGAGACCGGCTCGAGCAGCGCGTCCACCTGGGCCAGGCGCTGCCGCATCTCCGGGTAGGGCTCCAGGTAACGCCGGAAGTCCTCCTCGGCACCGGGCTCGGAGCTGGCTTCGCCGACCTCGAGGAGAGGTACGCCCCTGCGGCGGGCCCACGGCGCGACCGCCAACGGCAGGGCGACCTCGGGAGTATCCTGCCAGCGCAGGTCCGCGAGGTCACCGGCGAGCAGGGCCGGGGTGGCGAGCGCCTGAGGCTCCCATCCCGCGACCAGATCGCGTACGCTCACCGCGTTGTAGGCGGGGCTGCGCAGGTGGAAGGGCCCGATGAGGGGCACGAGAGCCAACTCCATCCCCGCATCGTATCTCCCGCCCAACGTCGGGGCTGCCTCTCCACGCCGAACAGTTCAGCAGTCTTTAACCCGCCCTGGATAGAATCGCGCAGTCGTTCGTCCGGTGCGCGAAACGCAGATCAGAGCCGGCAGCCGCGAGTCGAACGAGCAGAGAGTTGAGGCAGATGTTCGAACGAAATACTCCCGGTTGGCGGGTAGACGCCAAATGGTTGAGCGGAATCCTCCTGGTACTGACACTCGTCGTTTTCGTGCCGTTGCTTGGCCTGAGCCAGCTCACGGCGCGGGAGCGTGCCCTGCCGCTGCTCGAGGGGATACTGCGACTCACGCTCATGCCCCCCGGCAGCGAGGGGGTCGTGGAGGCGGTACGCGAAGAGGTGGGCTACAGGCCCGGTGAACCGCTCGAGGTGCTCCCCGGAACAGGCGTTGTCATCGGGCCGGACGAGATCGCCCAGGCGAGCGCCCCGGTTGCCGCCAGGCTGATCGCCCAGGCGCTGAGCGTTCAAGTGATCGAGGAGGGTGCGCCGGCCGTCGTCGAACGGCTCTCGGGCAGCCCCATCGCCGAGCAGTTCGCGCGTGCCCTCGACGGCAGCGCCCGTGACCTGGTGAGGGCTTCGTTGCTGTCGGCGCTGATGCCATCCGGACTGGACAACGGCAGCCGCCTGGCCAACTGGCCCCTGCAGGCCCAGCGGAACCCTGGCGAGCCGGTACAGCCCGTCGTAGGGGTGTTCGTCCGCATCCCTCCCGCCGAGCTGCGGTCGCTCAACGAGCGGCAGATCGGTGAGCGGGTCGTCGTCGAACTGGCCGACATCCTCATGGCGAGCGGGCTCGAGGCAGCCCGCGAGCAGGTGACAAACGTCAACCTCACCGCCCGCCTCACCGAAAGCGCTACCGGCGCAGCCCGGGAGCGACTCGAGGAACTCTTCGGGACCATGCTCGTGGCCCGCCACGAGGAGATCGGCGAGCGCCTCGAGCAGGCACGTGCCGCGATCCAAGCGCAGGTCAGCGGCAGCGATCAACCCGATCTGGGCGTGGTTCGCTCCGAGGAACTCGCCGGCCTCACGCCGGAGAGCGCGAACGCCCTCGTCATCGGCCGGCTCGCCGAGCGCGCCTACGAGGGTGGGAGCGAGGCCGTGCTCGCCGCCATCGAGGAGAGCGAGCAGAGTGAGCGGCTCGCTTCGGTCGCTGGTCTGATGGACGCGCTCTCGCGGCAGGCCCATGCGAGGTACCTGCGGAACACCTGGCTTGCCGGACTACTGGCCATCCTCCTGCTGGCTGCTCTCGTGACCACCAGTCGTGGTTGGGGCAGGCTCGCCAACCCTGGCCTGGCCCTGATCGTAGCGGCCTCGGGAGGGGCCCTGCTCTCGCTGAGGCTCGCACAGATCACCTCCTCGGCCGGATCGAGCGGCCTGCCCACCAGCATCCAGGCCCAAGGCGTCTTCGGCTACCTCCTCCAGCTGGCCGGATACGCGGGCGCCAGCCTGCCGGCCGGCGGCGTCGAACTCATGCTGCGGAACCACCTGGCGTTGCTAGTGATCGGGGGCGCCCTGGTCGTTTCGAGCGTCCTGCTCCGCTTCATGGGCGGCATCCGACCGAGGCGGAGGTCGTTCATCTGAGGAAGGACCACCTCACCCCTCCAGTAGGTGCTCCAACTTGAACCAGCGGAAGCCGTACGGCCCCAGTTCCAGCGCTCCGTCGTTCTGATCGAGACGGTCGTAACGCGCGTCGGCGAACATCTCCAGGGCAACGTCGAGCTCCTCGTGACCGAGGTCCAGCCTGAACCTGCGCGTCTCGGGCGAGAGGTTGTGCACCGCCAGGGCCGAGGAGTCGCCGCTACGGCAGAGGTGAGCGAAGACGTCGGCGCAGCCCGTCTCTATCACCTCGGGTTCCCCCTCCCCGAACTCCGGCAGCTCGTGTCGAACGTGGATCGCACGGGCGAACCAGTGGAGGAGAGACTCGGGGTCGCGGCGCTGATCGGCCACGTTGATCTTGTCGTTGCGGAACGGGCCCGAGTCGATGAGGGTGCGCGCCCATCGCTCCCTGGGAGCGGTGGAGAAGCCGGCGTTGTCGTGATCGGTCCACTGCATGACCGTGCGGACGCTGTCTCGGCCGTGGAGCGAGAGATCGTCTCCCATGCCGATCTCGTCCCCGTAGCGCACCACGGGGGTGCCCGGCATGGTGAATAGCAAGCTGTGGGCCATCTGGATCTGCCGCCGGTCGCCCTCGAACATCGGCGCCAACCGGCGCCTTATGCCACGGCCGAACGCCCGCATCTCCTCATCCGGCGCGTACGCCTCGTAGACCTTCTGGCGGTCCTCCTCGGACAGCCGTTCGAGGTCCAGTTCGTCGTGATTGCGCAGGAAATTGCCGTACTGGTCGTATGGGAGGGTAACCGGCAAGGTCTCCAGGACGTGCTGGAGGGCCGAGCTGCGCCGGGTGGCGAAGGCGAGGAACAGGTAGTTGCACAGGTAGAAGTTGAGCAACACGTTGAGCTGATCCTCCTGGCCGAAGTAGTTCTGGTACTCGTCCGGTTCGGTGTCCACTTCGCCCAGCAGTACCGCGTCGCGACGGTGCTCCTCTACGAAGCGGCGTATCGCCCTCAGCACGTCGTGCGGGTCCCCGTCGAAGCGCTTGCTCCCCTTGGCGCGCACCATGTGGGGGACGGCGTCCAGCCTGAACCCGGCGACCCCCAGGCGCAGCCAGAAGCCCATTACCTTCTCCATCTCCTCGAGCACGGCCGGGTTGGTGTAGTTGAGGTCCGGCTGATGCTTGTAGAACGTGTGGTAGTACCAGGCTCCCGCTTCCTCGTCGTAGGTCCAGTTGGACTCCTGTTCCTCGCCGAAGATCGGGTTGTCTCGCAGGTTCTTCGGCTCCTCGCGGCTCCAGTAGTAGAAGTCGCGGTAACGGGAGCTCGGGTCCCTGCGGGCCTCCTGGAACCAGGGGTGGTCGATCGAGGTGTGGTTAAGGGGCAGGTCGAGCAGGACGCGGATGTTGCGCTGCTCCGCGTGCTCCAGGAGCGTGACGAAGTCGCCGAGGTCCCCGTAGCGGGGGTCGATCGCCAGGTAGTCGGTCACGTCGTAGCCGTTGTCACGTTGAGGCGATGGATAGAAGGGCTGCAGCCAGAGGCAGGTTATGCCGAGGCTCGCGAGGTAGTCGAGTGAATCCCTGAGCCCTTTCAGGTCTCCGATCCCGTCACCGTTCCCATCGCGGAACGCCTCGAGGTGAAGGCTGTAGATGACGACGTTGGTGTACCAGTTTGCCATTCGCCCTCCCGCGGCGCAGTATCGGCCACCGGCCGGTGGCGATCTGTCGCAGGGGACACGCGAGCAAGGCGTTAGTCCCTCCGGGCCTTCGATCGTGTTGGTTGGCGCGGAGGGTGCTGCACGCGGCCCTGACTCGATCGCAACGGAAGAACCAGGGCGGGCTCGTCAGGTAGCTCCGCACCGCGTCCCTCGCCTACCGGCGCGGTCGAGTACCGCTGCTAGACTGCCCCTATGACCGGAACTCCTCGGATCAGCGTCATCGGTGCCGGCATGGCCGGTAGCGACGCCGCTTTCGCCGCTGCCTCCATGGGCGTCGCCGTCGACCTCTACGAGATGCGTCCAGTACTCACCACCCCCGCCCACCACACCGACCGGTTCGCCGAGATCGTCTGCTCCAACTCGTTCGGCGGGGAGGGCGCCTCCAACGCCAAAGGGCTGCTGCAGGCCGAGATGAGTGATGCCGGTGGGCTGATCATGAGCGTGGCCAGGGGTACCAGGGTTCCGGCCGGCGGCGCGCTCGCGGTGGACCGTGAGCGCTTCTCGGATGAGGTCACGCTCCGGCTCGAGCGCCATCCGCTGGTCACCGTCCACCGGGCCGAGCTCACCGAGATACCCGAGGGGATCGTCGTACTGGCGACCGGGCCGCTCACCTCTGACGCCCTCGCCCAGGCGATCAGGGACCGCCTGGGCACTGAGTTCCTCGGCTTCTACGACGCCGCCGCCCCGGTCATAGACGGTGAGACGATCGACATGGACGTCGCCTACCGCAAGGGGCGCTACGGGCAGGCCGCCGACTACCTCAACCTCCCCTTCACTCGCGAACGGTACGAGCGTTTCGTTGCCGCGCTGGCGCGAGCCCGCAAACACGTGGGGCACGACTGGGAAAAGCTCGAGTACTTCGAGGGGTGCATCCCCATCGAGGAACTCGCCCGGCGCGGCGAGGACACTCCCCGTTTCGGGCCGATGAAGCCGGTGGGACTCGAGCACCCGGAGACGGGGGAACGGTTCTACGCCGTCGCACAGTTGCGGCAGGAGGACGCCCGGGGGCAGATGTGGAGCCTCGTCGGGTTCCAGACCGGACTGAAGTGGGGCGACCAGAAGGAGATCATCGGCCTCATCCCTGGCCTCGAGAAAGCCGAGGTCGTGCGTTACGGGGTGATGCACCGGAACACCTACCTGAACGCTCCGCGCTTGCTGGGTGCCGACCTCGCCATGAAGGAAGAACCGCAGTTGTTCGTTGCCGGCGTTCTGGCGGGCACCGAGGGTTACCTGGAGTCCTCGGCCACCGGCTGGCTGGCCGGCAGCAACGCGGCACGGCGGGCTCTGGGCCTCGATACGGTCGTGCCCCCCGAGGAGAGCATGCTAGGCGGTCTGGTCCGCTTCCTGTCCAGCGCCAATCCGGACAACTTCCAGCCGATGAACGCCAACTGGGGCCTGGTACCGGCGGCACCGAAGCGGAAGGGCGTGGGCCGCAAGGAGCGGCGCGAGGAGATGTACGGGCGGGGCCTGGAGGCGTTCGGAAACTGGCTCAGTGAGTGGCGGGCCCCGGCTTCGAGCGGTGAGGTAGGGGCAGCAGCCGCCGGTTGAACGGCCTGCCATGACGTAAACGGATGAGTCAGGAGACACTCAGGGAACGCGTCGGTCGAGTCATATTCGAAACCCACACGCCTCAGGCGCGTGTTTTCGACGTGATCCTGCTGGTCGTGATCCTGGCCAGCGTCGCAGCGGTCGTCCTCGAGAGCGTCCCATCGATGTCGGCCAGATGGGGCGAGACGTTGCGGGCTCTGGAGTGGGCGTTTACGGTCGCCTTCACCGTCGAGTACGTGCTGCGCGTGTACTCAGCGCCCAACCGGCGACGCTACGTGCTCAGCTACTTCGGCGTCGTCGACCTGCTCGCGGTCCTGCCCACCTACCTCAGTCTCATCTTCCCAGGCGCCCAGTACGCGCTCGTAATCCGCTCGCTGCGGCTGCTCCGCGTGTTCCGGGTTCTCAAGCTGGCCGAGTACATCGACGACGCCGATCTGCTGGTGAGGGCGCTCAGGGCGAGCCGCGAGAAGATCCTTGTCTTCCTCTTCGCGGTGGTCACCATTGTTCTCATCGCGGGTACCAGCATGTACCTCGTCGAGGGCCCGGAGAACGGCTTCGAGAGCATACCCATAAGCGTTTACTGGGCGATCGTTACGCTGACGACAGTAGGGTTCGGCGATTTCATCCCTGTCACGCCCGTGGGCCGCTTCCTGGCGGCTGTGCTGATGGTGACTGGCTACGCCATCATCGCCGTCCCAACCGGGATCGTGACGACCGAGATAGGTTTCGCGCGGCGGCGCAGCAACGAACTCAGGCGGGTATGCGCGCGCTGCGGTGCCGGCGGGCACCTCGCGGAGGCCAACTACTGTTACAACTGCGGCGAACGGTTGCCCGCCTGATCTCCCGCTTCCGGTAGCCTGCCCTACCACCATGCCCGATCAACCGATGATCACTTCCTCGGCCGGGTAGCGCACGCGATCCTCTCGCTCCTGAGTGACGAGAGCCAGGGCGAAGGTCGTGGGCCCGAGCCTGCCAACGTACATCAGCAGGATGATGGCGAGCTTCCCCAGGTCGCTCAGCTGGGCGGTGATGCCTGTCGACAGACCAACGGTCCCGAAAGCAGAGAAGGCCTCGAAGGCGACGTCCAGGAAGCGCAGACCGGGATCTGTGAGAGCGAGCACGAGCAGAGCGCCGGCTATGAAGAGGAAACTGAAGAGAGCCACGGTTCCGGCTTTCAGGACGATGTTGGAAGGTACCCGGCGACCGAAGACCTCCAGCTCGTTCTTGCCGCGGACCTCGCTTATCGCGCTCAACAAGACGACGAAGGCTGTTACCGTCTTGATCCCGCCACCCGTTGACGCTGGGCTCGCGCCCACGAACATGAGCAGTATCGTGAAGAAGAGTGACACTTCGGTCATCGAGGCGTAGTCGAGCGAGTTGAACCCGGCGGTGCGAGGGGTAGCGGCCTGGAAGAAGGCGTTCACGAACTTCGCTGCGGGCGAGAAGGTGCCCAGTGTCGCGCTGTTGTTCCACTCGAAGAGCAGGATGAGGATCGTACCCAGAAGGAGGAGGGCTCCCGAGGTCAGCAGCACGATCCGGGCGTGCAGAGTCAGTCGACTACTCAAGCCGGCCAGGTAGAAGGCGTAGTTGACGAAGACGAGGAAGCCCAGCCCGCCGATGATGAAGAGAGCCGCGATCGTGAGCAGCAGGAACGGGTCGTTGGCGAAGCGGATGAGTGAATCGGGGTAGAGGGCGAAACCGGCGTTGTTGAAGGCGCTTACGGCGTGGAAGGCGGCGTAGTAGAGTCCCTCGCTCCAGCCGTAGAGGGGCCAGAAGCGTATCCATAGCAGTAGGGTGCCGATAAGTTCGAAAGCGAATGTGAAGAGCAGGACCCCCCGCAGAAGTCTCACCACGCCACCGACCTGGAGGGCGTTCAGCTCGGCGCGCAGGCGCAGCCGCTCGCGGAAGGAGATACGGCGCCTGACGACGAAGGCGAGAACGCTGCCTAGGGAGAGTACGCCCAAGCCACCGATCTGGATCAGGGCCAGGATCACGACCTGCCCGAAGCGCGTGAAGCCGCTGCCGGTGTCGATGACTATCAGGCCGGTGACGCAGACTGCGCTAGTTGCGGTGAACAGGGCGCCGAGCGGATCCAGCTGGGCCTCGCTCGTGGTGGAGATCGGCAGCAGTAGCAGGAGGGCGCCGATGACGATGGCAGAAAGGAATGCGATGGCGATGACTCTGGCAGGTTGGAGGGCCCTCCGTGCTCGACGTCTGTTTTCGACCGGACCCTGTGGTTCTGACTGCATTCCGGTGGACACGTTACCCGATGCCCACCTTGGTCGGCGGTAGATCGCGGGGTGTTGTAGGCTCCTGGAGATGAAGGCGAGAGAGTTCCTTGTGATCGGCGCGGGCCGCTTCGGTTCAGCTGTGGCCGTCACCTTGCACGAGAACGGTCACGGCGTGGTTATCGTCGACGAGGACGAAGAAGCGGTCGAGAAGATCATGAACAGTGTGACTCACGCGATGATCGCCGACGCCACCGATGAGGAGGTGCTCGCGAAGCTGGGCTGCAACAACTTCGATGCGGTCATCGTAGCGATCGGCAACGACCTCGAGGCGAGCACCCTGGCGACCATGGGGGCGAAGAGTTGCGGTGCCAAACGGGTGATCGCCAAGGCCACGAGCGCGATATCGGCGAAGGTCCTGCTTCGCGTTGGCGCCGATGAGGTGGTGCGACCGGAGCACGACATGGGAGCTCGTCTCGCCCATACCCTCATCACGCCCGACGTCGTCGACGCGTTCGAGTTGGGTGAGGGCCACTCGGTCGTGGAGATCGAGACGCAGGAGAAGCTGCAGGGGAGCTTGGCCGAACTGCGGTTGCCGCGCCGTTTCGGCGTCCAGGTGATCGCGGTTCACAGAAGGGATCAGCTCGTCGCCGCGCCCGGCGCCGACTTCGAGCTGCGGGCAGGAGACAGGATCGTGGTGGTGGGTGAGAACGAGGCGATCGATCGGCTGAAGGAGTACATCACCGACTGAACTGCCCGAGCTCGCTTCCGGCGCGGACTCCTCAGTAGGCTCTCTCGAGCAGGCTGCAACGGTCAAGCAGCGGGTCGAGGAAGCGGAGGGCCGCAGCGAGGATCATCTGCCCCTCTTCCACGTGCGGGCGCCGAACGAGTACGGTCATGTTCCCTCGCTCCTTCGGCTGCAACCGCCCGACCAGGAGCAGGTCGGTGACCAGTCGGGCGGCCACCACCTGCGAACTCGTCTCGCCAGTTGCCGTCACCGGCCAGGGCAGGCTCTGGCCGATCGAGGCGAAACCGGAGGATGCGGGAGCTGCCGCCCGGGGCGCAGTGAACCGCTTCCCATCGTGACTCGCCAACACCACCGCGTCGGCTGCGAGCAGCTCCCTCAGCTCGACCGCCGTTCTCTGCAGGAACTGCTCGAACGGCATCGGATCGCTCAGGCGAGCCAACATCTCGCGCAACCTGACCTCCTGTTCGCTCCGGCGCGCCCTCATGCGGAGCTTCACCTCACCGGCGGCAGCCCTCCGCAAGGCGATCGTCAGGATGCCGATCAGCACGAACGAAACCGCTGCCAGTGCGCGGTTCAGCAGCGACACCCGATCGACCCCGTTCTCCAGCGCGTTGCCGTACCCGGCAACGACGCTCGCGGCGAGCGCGGCAAGCGTGATCCAGACGGGCAGCCGTCGCGATGTCGATAGGGCCGAAAGGGCGATCGGGATGTCGAAGAGGATGGCGACGACCAGTGCGGGTGGGGTGGCGAGGTCGACCAGCAGGCCCGCCGCGATCAGAGCCAAGCTGGCGATGGCCACGATCCGGTTGCGGTCGCGAACTGCGAGGAAGCGGCGAGCCTTCACCGGACCAATCTAACGCTCGAAGGGCGCTGGCTGCGTTTTACCTGGTCGGGAGGTCGGGCAAGATGCCCGCCGGTCAGCGCGCTACTTCTGCCGCCCCGGTCTGGCTGAAGAGTTCGGCATAGAGCCCGCCCTGCGCTATCAGCTCCTCGTGCCGGCCGCTCTCGACCACGCTGCCGGCCCGCATCACCAGGATCCGGTCGCAGTTGACGACGGTCGAGAGCCGGTGGGCGATGACGAAGGTGGTGCGTCCTTCCATGAGCTTGTCGAGCGACTGTTGGATGAGCCGCTCGGATGCCGTGTCGAGGGCCGAGGTCGCTTCATCGAGGATGAGGATGCGGGGGTCTTTGAGGAAGGCGCGGGCGATCGTCAGCCGCTGCCGCTGTCCGCCCGAGAGGAAGGCCCCGCCCTCACCTACTTCGGTATCGAAGCCGTGAGGCAGCGCGTTGATGAAGTCGAGCGCGTTGGCGGCCCGGCAGGCCTCACGCAACTCCTCGAAACTCGCTCGAGGCCGCCCGTACTGCAGGTTGTCACGGACCGTGCCGCTGAACAGCACAGGGCTCTGCAGCACCATCGAAACGTTGCGACGCAATGAGGCGAGGGTGACTACTCTCAGGTCGACTCCGTCCACTCTTACGACCCCGTCGGTCGGGTCGTAGAAGCGCGGGATGAGCGAGATTATGGTGCTCTTGCCCGAGCCGCTGGGGCCCACCAGGGCGATCTTCTCACCGGGCCTGGCGGTGAAGCTGACCTCTCGGAGCACCGGGGCGGTTTCCGGGTCGTAGGCGAAACTCACCCGAATGAACTCCACTTCTCCCTTCACCCGTCCAATGTCGATCGCGTCCGGTTTCTCCCTGACATCGGGCTCCTCGTCCATCACCTGGAAGACGCGGTCGAGGGCGGCTGTCGCGTTGGCGAAGATGACGTTGAGGTCCGAGAAGCGCTGCAGCGGCAGGTAGAGCGAGCCGAGGTAGAGGGTGACGGCCACCAGGTCGCCGATGGTGAGACGGCCGCTGATCACCTGGGAACCGCCGTAGATGATGACGATGAGCGGCGCGACCTGGGCGAGCAGACCGGTCACGACCGCGTTGAGGCTCTGCAGGCGCACCGAGCGCAGGTTGCTGGTGAGCAGCCGCCTGGCGTCGTGGTAGAAGTGCCGCTCCTCGGTCTTCTCGCGCCCGAACGCCCTCACCACCGTCGAGCCGGCGATCTTCTCCTGCACGTTGCCCGAGAGAGTGGATACCTTCTGCTGCACGTCCTCCGAGGTCTGCTTGATGCGGCGGTTGAAGCGCCTGAAGAAGAAGAGGTAGGGCGGGAAGGTCACCAGGGCGATGACCGTTAGCCCAACATCTATGCGCAGCAGCAGGATGATCACCAGGATCAGGGAGACGAGGTCCATCCAGACGTTGGTCAACGCCCCGCCCACCAGGTTCTGCACCTGGTCTATGTCGTACGTGATGCGGGTGACGATCGAGCCCGACTTGTGGCGGGTGAAGAAGGAGGCCGACATGCGGAGGATCCGGTAGTAGAGGCTGCTGCGCAGGTCGAAGACGGTGCGTTGTGCTGCGAGCCCGGCGAAGACGTGGCGAACGTAGACCCAGGGCGCCCAGAAGAGGGCGAAGAGTGCGATGAGGCCGCCGCCCACCAGCCACAGCTGACGGAGCTTCTGTGCGGTGGTCAAACCCTCGTCGAGGAACACCTGATCGAGCAGGTAGCGCGTAGCGAGCGGTACGAGCAGTGGGACGCTGAACTTCACGATGCCGCCGGCGCTCGCAAGCGCCAGTTGGCCCAGGTACGGTTTGAGGAAGGCGGCGAAGCGGCGGACGTTGCGCCAAGTGTGAGTAGCGGCGGCTGTGCTCATGAGCGGCTGTAATGCTAGCCCGGTCTCACCTCGCAAGGTCAAGGCTACACCCTACCGACCGTTCCCGCCGGGCCGTCGCGCGGGCGCCCCACCGGTAGAATCCCTTATGCCAGAGGCCGCAGCGACGATAGACCTGAGATCCGATACGGTTACCCGACCGACCCCAGCCATGCGCCGGGCAATGGCCGAGGCTCCCGTTGGAGACGACGTTTACGGCGAGGATCCGACGGTCAATAGGCTCCAGCAGATGCTCGCCCGGATGACAGGCTTCGAGGCGGGTTTGCTGATGCCTACCGGGACGATGAGCAACCTCGCGGCTCTTGCCGTCCACGCTCAGCGGGGCAGTGAGGTGATCGTTCCCGCCGGCGGTCACGTCTACGAGTTCGAGCTCGGCGGGATGGCGGTCGTATCCGGTCTGATCCCTCGGCCCATCCCCGCGCCGCTGGGCGTGCCCGAGGTGGGGGCCGTGAGAAGCGCCATCCACCGCTCCATCCACACCGCGCCGACCGGCCTCATCTCGCTCGAGAACACGCACAATCTGGCTGGTGGCACCGTCGTACCGCTAGAGCGTTGCCGCGAGCTGACGGCGCTGGCGAGGGAGGAGGGCCTCCCCATCCACCTCGACGGCGCGCGGGCCTTCAACGCCGCCGCGGCTCTCGGAGTCTCGATCGCCGAGGTCTGCCGCGGCTTCGACTCTGTTTCCATCTGCCTCAGCAAAGGGTTGGCGGCACCGGTTGGCACGGTGCTCCTGGGGAGCGGCGAGTTCATCCGCGAGGCGCACCGCTACCGCAAGGTACTGGGTGGCGGCATGCGCCAGGCCGGAGTGATCGCAGCGGCCGGCATAGTAGCGCTCGAAACGATGACCGAGAGGTTGGCCGAGGACCACGTCCGAGCGCGGGCGCTTGCCGAGGGACTGGCCGGACTCCCGGGCGTGAGGATAGATCTGGCGGCCGTGCAGACGAACATGGTCTACCTGAACGTGGACGGAGCGCCTCGCCTGGTCGATGGTCTCGCTCGAGAAGGGATCCTCGCGAACGCCGTCGCCAACGACTCGATCCGGTTGGTGACCCATTACGAGATCGGCGATGCGGACGTCGAACGGACCGTGGAGGTAACCAGGCGGCTCTGCGAGCGGCAAGCCGCATGATGAGGGTAATGCTGTTCGCCTACCCGGCGTGGCACAGCCTGAGCCCGGCGATGCACAACGCCGCCTTCGCGAGCCTCGGACTCGACGCCCGTTACACGGCGCGCGAGGTGCCTCCGGAAGCGCTTCCCGAGGCGGTCGAGGAGTTGCGGCAACCCGACTGTTGGGGTGCGAACGTCACCATCCCTCACAAGGAGTCCATCATGGGGTTGCTCGACGCCCTCAGTGCTGAAGCGAGAGCGGTCGGCTCGGTGAACACCATCGTCCGGCGCGGTAGCGAGCTCGAGGGGCATTCGACCGATGTTTCGGGTTTCCTCAAGGCGCTCGCCGACCTGAGGGTGGACCTGGCGGGGCGCAGGGTCCTGCTCCTGGGCGCTGGTGGCGCGGGTCGAGCCGTGGCTTACGCCCTGCTGCTGTCGGGGATCGGCGAACTGGTCCTCCATAACCGGACCAGGGAGCGGGCCGAGAGGCTCAGGGACGACTTCGCGGGCTTGGGTGAAATCAGGGTGATCGGCGACGAGGAGCTCTGCGAGTGCGGGCCCCGCTCGCAACTGGTGATCAACTCGACCTCGGTCGGGATGATGCGCGAGGGCGTGCGGACGGATGAGACCCCATTGCCGGCCGGGGACCTCCCGAAGGAGGGAGCCGTCGTCGACCTGGTGTATCGGCCGGCCGAGACTAGACTGTTGCGGGAAGCGAAGGCCGCCGGGCTCAAGACCCAGAACGGTCTGCCCATGCTCGTCTATCAGGGGGCCGAGTCGTTCTCGATGTGGACCGGACACACCGCACCCGTCGAGCTGATGCGCCGTGAGGCGAGGCGGATGCTGGCGAGCTGAAACTGCGCGGGTACTGTCCTCACCGCTCTGTCGAGGGCACCAGGGGGTGCGCTCAGCCTCCTCCGGTCACTGCCCCGCGCCGCCCAGAGTGTGAACGGGGCCGCTGTGCCTGCGTCCCGTCCCATCAGTGTGAAGAGGGGGGACGAGATGCTGGTAGTAGGAATGTTCGACGATGCCGATTCGCTCGAGGAGGGACTCGAGCGTCTCACCGAGGCGGGGCTGGACGAGCGCGTGCAGCGACTCGAGGGTGCGCCAACCACGGGCAACCCGACCGCAGCAGGAGCGAGCGAGGGCGGAGCTGAGCCGGTGGACCTCGCCAGAGGCGCTGGTACCACAGCCCCGTGGCCCGGTCAGGTTCGCTCCAGCGAACCGCCGATGATCGGCGGCAGGGTGCTGGACGATGAGGAGCGGGAGTACTACCGCAGGCTGCTGGAGGACGGCGGCAGGCTGCTCTTGGTGGAGATCGACGCCGCCAGGGCCGATGAGGCCGAGAAAGTGCTGGACGGAGCCGGAGCTACCAGAGTCGCCAGGCACGAGCGCTGAGCACGCTCACTCCCGGTCATGGCGCTTGAACTCCCGCTGCTCCCGGTAGTCCTCGGCGATCAGCGAGGCGTCGCCCGCCAGCGACTCGACGTGGTGACGGAGTTCGTGGGTGAGCGTCTCCCAGATCTCCTCCTCCCAGTCGAAGTCGGCATCGAACTCGGCCACTCTGCGGAACGACCCGTAGTAGAGGGCGACATGACGTCCCAACCCCTCGCCGGACCCGAGGAAGTCCTCTGCCCCCGGGTCGAGGTACTCACCCAGTCGCCAGACGTCCTCGAACTCCTCCTCGGGCCGTTCCTCCTCCAGGGCGTGCACGCCCTGGAGCCCCCGCAGGAACTCGTCCGGTATCTCCTCTACCATCTCCTCGATGGTGCGACGGAACTGTTGGTAGGTCATGCTCAGCGGGGGTGGTGGTCGATCCCCTCGAAAGCCTCTATGAACTCTCGCATGCCGTCCGGGTCGATCTCGTCGAACCGCTGAAGCCGCTGCCAGGCGGTCAACGCGTAGGTGGTGGGCATCTCCTCGCGAGGAGCGATGACGACCCGCCGGTAGCCGCGAGCCACCTCCTCGAGCGCCTCGACGTGCGCCTCGTTCTCCTCGGGGGTCCCGTGCCGGTACCAGAGGATCACGCCGCCATCCTCCATGTTGTGCACCAGCCGCTCGTCGGGCTGTATCTCGTAGTAGGAGCCCCAGTTCGCCAGGTTGGGAGTGTGGGGCCCCGAGGTGGGTGGATCGCTGTTGTAGGGAACGTGCTCGGTCCCGAGCGCGATGTGCAGGTTGCCCTGGCTCCGGAACCCCTCACCCGGCAGGTTCGCCCAGCGGACAGCATTGACGACTATAGGCAGGACGATGAGCGCCGCAACGCCGGTTATCCCGACGATCCAGGGGAGGTTGTTCTTGCGGTTCCGGCGCCTGCTTCGGCCCCGGCCGGCTCTGGGCTTCGTTTTCGCCATGCGGAAGTCTATCAAACGAGCGGAGGCCGTTCGGTCCTCGTATCAACCCGGTCTGCGCGGGCCCTCGACGTTATATTGCGCTCATGAGAGGCCAGGAGACGAGTCCAGAAACCTTCCGAGCTTTCCGAGCCTTCAAGGAGGGGGAACGCTCCTGGACCGAGGTGGTGGAACTCGGGGAGAACGACCTGCCTGACGGCGACCTGACGGTCCGGGTCCACTACTCGTCACTCAACTACAAAGACGCCCTGTCGGCTCGTGGCCGACCCGGTGTGACCCGCCACTACCCTCACACGCCCGGCATCGACGCTGCCGGGGTGGTGATCGAATCGAGCGATCCGGCGCTGCCGGCGGGCAGCGAGGTGATAGTCACCTCGTACGAGCTCGGTGTAGACCTTCCCGGCGGCTTCGGCGAGCGGATACGGGTGCCGGCCGCATGGGCGGTGCCGCTCCCCAACGGCCTCACCCTGCGCGAGGCGATGATCCTCGGGACGGCCGGGCTCACGGCCGGGCTCGCGCTCGACGCGCTCGAGAGGAACGGCGTGGTGCCAGGCGACGGTCCGCTGGTGGTGACCGGAGCAAGCGGAGGCGTAGGGAGCCTCGCGGTGGCCCTGCTCGCCGGCAGAGGGCACGAGGTCGTCGCATCCAGCGGCACGAGGGAGGCTCACGAACTGCTCCTGCGCCTGGGCGCCTCACGGGTACTGGACCGCGGGGAGCTGGGCGAGTCGAACGAGCGGCCGCTGCTCAAGTCGACCTATGCCGGGGGGATCGACACCGTCGGAGGCGCCACTCTGGTGAACCTGCTCAAGAGCCTCCGGTACCGCGGTGCGGTTGCGGCCTGCGGGCTCGTCCAGAGCCCCGACCTGCGGATGAACGTCTTCCCCTTCATCCTGCGGGGGAACTCGCTCCTGGGGATCGACTCGGCCAACTGTCAGATGCCGATGAGGCGCGAGGTGTGGACCCGGTTGGCGGGAGAGTGGAAGCCTGCTCATCTCGAAGAGCTGACCCGGGAGATCGGGCTCGGGGAGCTCGACGACGCCGTCGACGCCATCTTGGCGGGGCGCACGATCGGGAGGGTGCTCGTTCGGCACCGGGACGCCGTGGACTAACCGAAGCGAGGACGGCGTTGCGACGCCTTCACGCCACGCGGCGTGGCGACGCCTTCACGCGGCGGTGCGTTGCGACTCCTTCACCCGATGCCGCGTTGCGACTCCTTCACCCGGCGCGGCGCGGGCGGAGCCATTGTAGGCCCGGAGATAGCGGCGGAAATCACCTTTGTTAGACTGAAATTTCCTGGCGGGTGAGCTACCCGCATGCTTCGAAGGAGGGACTCACAGATGGCTTTTCAGCTGCCCGATCTTCCGTACCCCAGCAACGCACTCGAACCCCACATCGACGCCCGGACCATGGAAATCCACCACGACAAGCACCACAAGGCCTACACCGACAAGCTGAACGCCGCCGTGGAGGGCACCGACATGGCCGGCAAATCGATCGAGGAGATCCTGGGGCGGGGCGCCGACTCGTTACCAGGGGCGGTTCGCAACAACGGCGGCGGCTACGCCAACCACAACCTTTTCTGGGAGATCATGAGCCCCAACGGCGGCGGAGAGCCCAGCGGAGCGTTGGGGGAAGCGATCCGCGAGGTGTTCGGATCGTTCGCCGACTTCAGGCAGAAGTTCGAGGATGCAGCCGCCACCCGCTTCGGTTCAGGTTGGGCGTGGCTGGTCGTGAAGCGGGACGGCAAGCTCGACGTCTACAGCACGCCGAACCAGGACAGCCCGCTGATGGTGGGCGACAAGCCGGTCCTCGGCCTCGACGTCTGGGAGCACGCCTACTACCTCAAGTACCAGAACCGGCGACCCGAGTACATCAGCGCCTTCTGGAACGTGGTCGACTGGGGCAAAGTAGGGGAGAGGTTCCAGCAGGCCAAGGGCTGAGACCCGGTTCGAGAGCAATCACCAAGGGCGCCGAGCGATCGGCGTCCTTCTTCTTGCCGTGGCCGGAAGGCGCCGAAAGGTCTGGCGGATTCGCGGGTCGATCTAGCTTGGCGGATGCCCATCGTCGGTGGGCAGGAACGGAGCCCTCCCACAGCGGCGCCCGGCAACGTCTTTACCCTCGGGCATGTCTGAGCGAGGAGAGTTGCTGCTTACGCTGCTCCTCACGGGCCTCTGCCTCACGGTCGGAGGGATGGCGCTCCTCCCGCGACTCCTCGTGAGGGAGGTGCCCATCGAATTCGAGGCGCCCGATATAAGCGTGGCTGTCGACGGCGCGGTCGTCAGCCCCGGCATCTACCGGCTTCCCTTCCGTTCCAGGGTCGCGGACGCGATCGAACTGGCAGGCGGGCTCACGCCGGCTGCCGAGACGAGTCTGGTCGACCTGGCGGCCCCCCTGGGGCCCGGTGACAAGGTGTTCGTGCCGTACCGGACTGCCGAGGGCGGCGACCAGAGGATCAGCGTCAACTCGGCGACCGTGGACGAGCTCGAGGAGTTGCCCGGGATCGGACCGGTGACCGCCCGCCGGATAGTCGAGGGGCGGCCCTACTCTCGATTGCAGGAGCTGCTTCAGGTGAAGGGGATCGGCGAGAAGACGCTCGAGCGGCTGCAGCCGCATGTGCGCTTGTGACGGCACCGGCTGGGGATGGGAGTGCATGGCTGCCCCGCTTCCCGTGGCCTCTGCCGGCGGCGTGCGGCGCCGCGTGTGGGATCTTGGCCGCCGCTTCGGGCGCGAGCGGTTGGTGGCTGCTCCTCCTCCCGCCGGCCAGCCTGCCCCTTCGCATGCTCCTCCTGCGTAATCCGGCCCGCCTGCCGTTCGCCCGCGCCTCGCCACGCCGCCTCCCCCCGCGCGCCGTCCTTTCGCTCGCCCTGCCGCTCCTCTGCTTCGCTCTCGGCTACCTCCGGTTCGAGCAGTGGCGGTCGAGGCCCGACCCGCTGACCGGGATCCGGGAGCGCCTCCTCACCCTCTCCGGCTCGAGCGAGGGCCGGATCCTCACACTCGACGATCCGGACGGGGTGCGGGTCGCCGTGGCACCGCGGGGCGCGCTGCCGGTCGGGGAGGTCGAGTTCCGGGGCACGCTGGTCGAGGCGGCCGGCCGGCGCAACCCTGGCGGCTTCGACTACCGGGGCTACCTGCGACGCAGGGGCATTTACGGTCAGGTGCTGGTCGAGGAGGTGCTGACGGCCGATCCCCGCACCAGGCTCCTGGATCGCCTGCGTTCTGGCGTCGGCCAGGGCTTGCCACCGGATGCCTCGGCCCTGATGGAGGCCATGACGCTGGGCGTGCGCGACGAGCTGGGGGACCTGCAGGACCTGTTCGCGGCGGCCGGACTCGCCCACGTACTGGCGCTCTCCGGGCTCCATGTGGGTCTCCTCATGGCCGCCGCCGGCTGGCTGCTGGCGCCGCTGGGCGGCTTCCGCTACCCGCTGCTGCTCCTGCTCGACTTCGGCTACATGCTGTTGGTAGGGGCGACGCCGAGCATCGTTCGTGCTGCCGTGATGGTCGCGGTCGTGCTGTTGGGTCTATGGCTGGGTGCGGGTAAGGTGCAGCCCTGGCCGGCGCTCGGCCTGGCCGGCCTCGTGACCCTGCTGGCGAGACCTGCGTGGCTCTTCGACATCTCGCTGCAACTCAGCTACGGCGCGGTGGCCGGGATCCTCCTCTTCGGCCTACCGCTGGGTCGGTGGTTGCGCGGCCAGCCGCCGCGGCCCTGGTGGCACCCTAGGGTGAGCATCGGGGTCGCTGGCATCACCAGTCTGTCGGCCCAGGCTCTGACGCTGCCACTGGTCGCCAGCGCCTTCGGGTCGCTGCCGCTCCTCTCGCCCCTCGTCAACGTGGTCGCCCTGCCGTTCGCGTCCCTCCTGGTGCCCCTCGGTTTCGTGGCCGGACTCCTCGGCCTGGTGGCGCTGCCGCTCGCCGGGCTGCTCAACCTCGTGACCGGCCCGCTCGCGGCTCTGCTGCTCGCGCTCGCCCGCCTGGGCGCCGCCCTGCCCGCACTCACCTGGGGCGAGGTCGAACAGGTCGGCTATCTCTACTTCGCGATCGGGATGGGCGCGCTGGCGCTGGTCGTCAACGGGATACTGAAGCCGTGGCGCGGTCTGCTGGTCGTCGCGCTGGCGCTGCTCCTCTCGGCAGCCACGCCAGCACGCCGCCAGCCCCCCGAGCTGGTCGTGCTCGACGTGGGCCAGGGCGACGCGATACTGTTGCGCCTCCCCGGCAGGATCGAAGCGCTGGTCGACGGCGGAGGGACGCCTTTCTCCGACTTCGATACCGGAGAGGGCATCGTCCTTCCGGCCCTCCGTGCCCTCGGGGTGGACGAGCTGGAACTGCTGGTCTCGACGCATGCCGACGTCGACCACAGCGAGGGCCTCCCGACCATCCTCGACGAGATGCCGGTTCAGCTACTGGCCATCGGCGGCGCCGGCGCCAGCGGAACACCGGCCTTCGACAGACTGATGGCCGCAGCCGAACGGAACGGGGTGCCGGTGAGGTCATTCCGGCGAGGCGAGCGGTTCCGCCTCGGGTCGGCCGAGTTCGAGGTACTGAATCCACCGCCACACAGCTACGGGACCAGCAACGACGATTCGCTGGCGTTCGCCGTCTACCTCCGCGGCGTACCGCGGGTGCTGCTGCTGGGCGACATCTCCGAACTCGTAGAGCGCGACCTCGCCCCGCCTGAGGTCGAGGTGATGGTCGTGCCGCATCATGGTTCTCCCAGCTCGAGCTCTGCGAGGCTGGTGAGCATGGCTCGACCACGGCACGCGGTGATATCGGTGGGCCGGAACGCCTACGGCCACCCCAGCGCTCAGGTGCTTGAGCGCCTTCGCGAGTGGGGAGCGGTCGTCCACATCACGCGTGACGAGGGGGCCGTCCGGCTGCCGCTAGACTGATTGCTCGGTATGACCCAGTACCCCCCGAGCAACGCGACCAGATTAGTGAGCAGGCTCTCACTCTGCTCTGTGTTAGATTGTTCGCAATGCTGACACCGGTACGTGTCCTGCAGGCCCAGGGACCGATGCGCGTGGAGTTGGCACGTTGGCGCGGTCAGTTGGTCGTCGTCAAACGCCTCCAAAGCGTCTCCCCGGTACTCTCCGCTCGACTCGAGCGCGAGGCAGAAGTCGTACACAAACTCGATCACCCGAACATAGTTCCGCTGCTCGGCTCTCACGAGGGCGCCCTCATCTACTCCTACTGCCCTGGAGTGAGCGTCGCCGAGGCCCTCGAAGAGGGTCCCCTCTCCCTGGGGCGCAGTCTGCGCGTTGCCCACGACGTGCTGGAAGCCCTCGAGTACGCCCACGCCCAGGGGGTCATCCATCTCGACGTCAAACCGGCGAACATCTTGGTGAAGGGCGAGCGCTGCCTGCTCACCGACTTCGGTTTCGCCAAGGACCTCGCCCTCACGGCCATCACCGGCGAGCAGACGATGCTCGGGACGCCAAGCTATATGGCCCCGGAGCAGTTCCAGGGCACGCGCACCGAGCGGCGCAGCGATATCTACGCGGTGGGCGCCGTCCTCTATCACATGCTGAGCGGCTCACCGCCCTTCGGAGGGCAGGTCCTGCGCTTCCTGGTCGGGGACGAATCGATCCAGCTCGAGCCGCTGCCGCCTTTACCCGGCAACCTACACGAGGTGGTCCACAGGGCGCTGCAGCGCGACCCCGAGCGGCGCTTCCCCACCGCCAGCGCGATGCTCGAAGCGCTCGAGCCTGTTCCCAGCTAGACGACTCTGCCACCCGGCCCCTCAGGGAGCGAATCCTGGATGATCATCAGTTTCAGCGGTGACCCGTTCCTGGCAACCCGCGCTGCCCGGCGCGAACTGCGCGAACTGGGCCTGCGAGGACACGAGATAGTCGAGTTGGGCGAGGGCCTCGACCCCGAGGTGTTGAGGCGGCAGGGCGCTCAGGGCGGCCTCTTCGGTAGGGTAGGGCTGCTGCTCGACTTCGACCAGGCGTTCACCGGCAAGGCCGGCGTGAAGCCTCGCAACGACACTATCGCGGCACTTTCCGATGTCCCCGCAGAGACGATCGTGGCCGTCATCGACTCGAGCGCCAGCGCCTCGAGGCAGAAGCGCTACGCGGAGTTCGGAAGTCACCGGCACATGCCTACGCCCCGCTTCGGAGGACTCACACAGTGGGTGCGCGCGGAACTGCAGGAAGCGGGTGTCGACTTCGACGGGGACGTTCCCGGTGCCCTTGTGGATCTGTTCGGCGAGGACCTGCCGGGCATAGCGTCGGAGGTCACCAAGTTACGGGTGCTCGGCGAGAAGCTGTCGGCCCAGCGGGTCCGTGAGATCGCCGGGCGTCTCGCGGCCCGGGGCGCCTTCGACCTCATCGAGGCGATCGCCCAGGGGGAGCCCGTGCGTGCCATCGAAGTCTGCGATTCGCTGGTCAGCCAGGGGGAGGCGGCGCCCCGGGTCATCGCCGCCCTCATCTGGCAGTACGGTCTGGTGGCTCGTTGCCTCGCCATGCTCGAGAGCAGGGGCAGGCTGAGTGAAGCGGAGGCGGCGCGCGAGCTGGGCGTCAAGCCGTTCGTGGCCAAGAAGAGCCTGGGGATCGCCGGCCGCCTCGACGAGAGCGGCCTGCGGCGCATCCTCATGACGATCCTCGAAGCCGACCGGGCGATGAAGTCGGGACGTGACGAGAGCTGGGCCCTGGAAGCCCTGGCCCTGGAGTTGAGCGGGCACCATGCCCGCGCATAGCCTCAGGCCGAGGCCTACGGCGCCTCGGAGCTGGGGCATCGCTCAGACGTCGCCGCCGGTGTTCCTGTCCTGCGGCAGCTCGCCTCCCTCGGTCCTGATCGTGTCTTCCGGAGGGTTCCCGAGCCTCTCGGAAACGTCTACCAGAGTGTCGTAGATCTCCTGAGCGTCCTCGTCCTCGGCGCGCCCCAGCCAGTCGTAGGCGTCGGCGACCAGTTCCTCCATGCGTCTCGCCAGTTCGTCTCTGTCGGCCATGTCCTCGTACCTCTTGGTCAGGGGCGTGTCGTGGATCCCGTCGCCCCACGGGTCGTCGTCATCGTGGTTGCGCGGTTCGTCCTCGTCACCGCGAGCGTCGGCCGTGTCCTGCCGAACGTACTCCTCGATATCGCTTCGCGAGCGGTCGTTGGCCGCCTGGGTGTCGAAGTCGGGGTCGGCGTCGCCCAGGTCGACAATTTCCTCGTCGTAACCGGCGTCCTCGTCCCTGGGGTCGCTCACCCGGTCGAGTTGCGCCAGCTCGTCGTCGGCGTCCGTCTCGGCCGGCTCGGGTTCGAAGTTCTGACGGTCGTGATACGGGTTCGGCTCCGACTGGTGGACCTCGCGGAGCGTCCGCTTGTCGTGATCTCTCATGCTGCCTCCCGACGCGGCGCCGCCGGCTCGTGTACTCGGCCGCAAGCGCGCGTTCCCTCCGCCCACCGTAACGAACCGGAGTGAGGGGCAGATGGACCTGGTCCACAATGAGCGCCGGTACGACCCGCTCATCGGAACGCCCCTCCGTGCCCGCTCTCGTCCGGGGGCGCCGGAGCAGGCGCAGATCTCGGGCCTGACCGTCAGTGACCTGTCAGGGGCCCAGTCGCCGGTACCGTGCGTAGGCTTCCTCGAACGGCTCGAAGTCGCCCGGTTCGATCCAGTCGATCCCATCAAGCGTATGAGGCGGCCGCCCACCGAGGCTCTCTAGCGCCAGCCGAGCCGCCCCGTAGGCGGGGCCGCTCTCCGATCCGCTCCGCCCCAGCGGCAACTGCAGAACATCGGCCACCATCTGGCTCCACACGGGCGATCTTGCGCCGCCGCCGGTCAGCAGCGCCTGCTCTGGAGCGCCGAGCGGCTCCATCACTTGCAGCGCCTCACGGAGGCTGAAGGCCACTCCTTCCAGAACCGCGCGCGCCATCTCGGGGAGCCCGGCCGCCAAGCTGAGGCCGTGGAACGAAGCCCGCAGCGACGGATCGAGGTGTGGCGTCCTCTCGCCCGACAGGTACGGCTTGAATGTGACGCCCATGGCTCCAGTCGGAACCTGTGCGGCTAACCCGACCAATTCCTCAACGGTCCGATCGGGGGCAAGCTTCTCGCGGAACCACCCCAGGCTGCCTGCCGCAGCCAGCGTCACTCCCAGCAGGAAGAAGCCTCCATCGGCGTGGCAGAAGAGGTGCAGGCGCCCCTGAGGGTCGGGTCGCGGAGTGCCCCTGGGCGCGGAGATGACGCCGGAGGTGCCCAAGCTCACGCTTCCCAGCTGCGGCCGCTCGCTCGAGAGGCCCAGCCCGTAGGCGGCGGCGGCGTTGTCGCCCGCGCCCGCGACCACATCGAGCCCGGGAGGCAGGCCGAGTTCGGCGGCAACTGCCGGCTGGACCGCCCCCACCACGGCCTTCGACGGCATCACCTGCGGCCAGCGGCGCGCGTCGATGCCCAGGGCGTCGAGGATGTCGGCGTCCCAGGCCTGGGCGTGGAGGTTGAAGGCGTTGGACCCGGAGGCGTCGCACGGTTCGGCGAACAGTTCCCCCGTAAGCCGGTAGCCGATGAAGTCCTTGGGGAAGAGGACGTGCCGGGTGCGTTCGAAGTTCTCCGGCTCCGCTTGCCTCAGCCACACGACTTTGGCCAGTTGGAAGCCGGTGATGGCGGGGTTGCCCGTTCGCTCGATCATCTCCCGGCTCGGTACCGCCGCTTCGATGGTCCGAACGGCATCGCCGGTTCGCTGGTCGTTCCAGAGGATCGCGGGTCGCACGACCTCACCATGCTCGTCCACCGCCACCATCCCGTGCATCTGGCCGGAGAGACCGAGCGCCCGCGGCTCGAACTCGCCCGCGACGTCTTGGGCGAGTTGCCGGAGCGCCGAGCGGGCAGCCTCCCACCACTCCTCGGGTCGCTGTTCGCTCCAGCCTGGACGGGGAGTGAGCAGTGGGTAGGTCCTGTCGCACCGGGCGATCACCTCACCCGATTCGTCCACGGCGACGGCTTTCAGGGCAGAGGTGCCAACGTCCAGGCCCAGCGCCGCTCCTCTCATCTGTTCCGACCGGTGGCGGGCCGGTACTCCATCAGCGCACCCCCAGCAGCAGTTCCACGGTCAGCTGGTCGATCCGTTCGAGGCCTGCTCCCCTGCGGCGCAAGGCATCCTCGTCGAACGAAAGCGTCTTGAGCCGTTCGGCGTTCTGGCGGGAGTAGCGGGTGAGGGAATCGAGCTCTGGCTCCTCGACGCGGTAGGCCGCCAGCGCCTCCTGGATCTCAGGGTCGGCCTCGAACCGCTCGACCTTCTCCTTGAGTATCAGGTAGCTCCGCATGCAGCCCCTGGCGAACTGCCAGACACCCTCCTCGTCCTCGGTACGGAGGGCGTGCGCGTCGAAGTGACGGGGCCCGTCGTAACCGCCCTTCTCCAGCAGTTGCACGGTGAAGAACGCAGCCTTCTGATTCTCCGCGGCGAAGCGGAGGTCCTGGTCGAAACGAGCCATCTTCTGGTCGTTGAGGTCGATGTGGAAGAGCTTGCCCGCGTCGAGTGCCTGGGCGACCGCGTGGGGGAAGGAGAGACCGGCCATCGTCTCGTGCGCGAACTCGGGGTTGACCCCCACCATCTCCGGCCGCTCCAGAGTCGCTATGAAGCCGAGCATGGAGCCGACGGTCGGGAAGAAGAGATCTCCCCGCGGCTCGTTCGGCTTGGGTTCGAGCGCGAACCGGTAACCGTACCCCTGGTCCTCGGAGTAGGCGCAGAGGAAGTCGAGCGCTTCGCGGAACCAGGCCAGCGAGTCGAGCAGCTTGCCGGCCGCGTCCACCTCCGAGCCCTCACGTCCGCCCCAGAAGACGTAGGTCCTGGCGCCGACCTCGGCGCCGAGGTCCATCGCGCGCATGACCTTCTGTAGCGCGTAGCCGCGCACTCGAGCGTCGGCGCTGGTGAAGGCGCCGTCGCGGAACGCAGGGTCGGAGAAGAGGTTGGTGGTTGCCATGGGCACGACCAGCCCGTTGTCGTCGAGCGCCGCCTTGAACTCCCGAACTATGCGGTCGCGTTCGGCGGAGCTGGCGCCCGCGGGCACGAGGTCGTTGTCGTGGAAGTTGACGCCCCAGGCGCCCAGTTCGGCGAGCTTCTCGACGATCCTCACCGGCGCGATGGGTGAGCGGGTCGCCTCGCCGAACGGGTCTCTGCCCACGTTCCCGACGGTCCAGAGGCCGAACGTGAACTTGTGCTCGGGCCGCGGCCGGTAGTCGCTGGTCACGCCAGGCTCCCGGCCGGAGACCAGGCCGCCGGCGTCCACTTCCTGTCGCTGCGACTGCTCTCGACCGTCTTCTCGATGAAGTGCACGCCCCTGGCGCCGTCCACCACCGTCGGGTAGTCGGCCTCCTGACCGCGGATGGCGGCGGCGACGTTGCCGTAGACATTGGCGAACGCCTCGATGAATGCCTCCGGGTGCCCAGACGGCAGCCGGCTGTGAGCCATCGACGCTTTGCTCAGGTAGCCTCCGCCGTTGCGCGTGTAGATCTGCGCGGGTCCCTCCAGCGGCTTGAAGACGAGCTGGTTGGGATCCTCCTGGCGCCAGGCGATCGACCCCTCGCTGCCGTAGACGCGGATCCGCAAGTCGTTCTCCTCGCCCACCTCGATCTGGGAGGCGATGAGCACCCCGCGCGCTCCCCCCTGGTAGCGGATGAGCAGGTTGGCATCGTCGTCGAGCCGGCGTCCGGGTACGAAGGTGGTGAGTTCGGCGCATACCGACTCCAACTCCAGGCCGGTGATGGTGGCGACGAGGTTCTCGGCGTGCGAGCCGATATCGCCGATCGCGCCGCCGATGCCGCTCCGCTCCGGATCGGTCCGCCACTCGGCCTGCTTGGCGCCCTGATCCTCGAGCTTCGTGGCCAGCCAGCCCTGGTTGTACTCGACGATGACCTTGCGGAGTTCACCCAGCATCCCCTGACGCACCATGTCGCGCGCCTGCTTCACCATCGGATACCCCGTGTAGTTGTAGGTGACCGCGAAGACGACACCCTTCGCCTGCGCCGCCTCGACGAGATCGAGTGCCTTGTCGGTGGAGGTGGTGAGCGGCTTGTCGCAGATCACGTTGATCCCCGCCTCGACGAACGCCTTGGCGACCGGGTGATGGACGTGGTTGGGAGTAACTATAGAGACGGCGTCTATCCGCTCACCCTCGAGCAGGGCCCGCTCCCCCTGCAGCATCTCCTCCCAGCTGCCGTAGTTGCGGTCGGCCGGCAGGCCCAGCTCCTTGCCCGACGCCTTCGCCTTGTCGGGGTCCGACGAGAGCGCGCCGGCCACCAGGTCGAAATTGCCGTCGAGCCGCGCCGCCATACGGTGTACGCCTCCGATGAAGGCGTCCCGGCCGCCCCCTACCATCCCCAGCTTGAGCGGACGTGCCGGCTCCCTGATCACGCCTTCTCCTTCTCGAAGGCCGCGTCGAAAGCGACCGCGGAGGGCTCGAAGTCGAGCTGCGAGACGAAGGCGGCCGATTCGCGGGCCCCGTGCACCCGGTCCATGCGGCCGTCCTCCCACTCGACGGAGAGGGGTCCCGAGTAACCGATGTCGTTGAGGGCGACGATTATCTCCTCGAAGTCGATGTCCCCCCGACCCACGGAGCGGAAGTCCCAGTAGCGGCGGGCGTCACCGAAGCTGGTGTGACCGCCGAAGACCCCCGTGCTCCCGTCGCCGCGGCCCCACCAGACGTCCTTCATGTGGACGTGGAAGATGCGCCCGCTGAAGCGGCGGATGAAGGCGACGTAATCGACTCCCTGGTAGCCGAGGTGCGACGGATCGTAGTTGAAGCCGAAGCGGGGATGGTGCTTCACGGCTTCGAGCGCCCGCTCGGCCGAGGCGATGTCGAAGGCGATCTCGGTCGGATGCGCCTCGAGGGCGAAATTCACCCCGGCGTCCTCGAAGGCGTCGAGGATAGGCAGCCAGCGGTCGGCGAAGTCACGGAATCCTGCATCCCAGTAGTCCTGGGTGGTGGGCGGGAAGGCGTAGAGCGAGTGCCAGATCGAGGACCCGGTGAAGCCGGTGACTACGTTCACCCCTAACCGCGCCGCAGCGCGGGCGGTGTCGATCATCTCCTGGGCGGCCCGCTGCCGCACCCCTTCGGGATCGCCGTCACCCCACACGTGCTCGGGCAGGATCGCCTGGTGGCGGGCATCGATCCTGTCGCACACCGCCTGACCCACGAGGTGATTGCCTATCGCCAGGCACTCGAGTCCGTTGCGATGGAGTATCTCGAGCTGGCGATCGACGTAGCCATCCTCGGTCAGGGCCCGACGCACCTCGAAGTGGTCTCCCCAGCAGGCCAGTTCGAGCCCGTCGTAGCCCATCTCTTTCGCCAGAGGGGCCAGACGTGCGAGGGGCAGGTCTGCCCACTGGCCGGTGAAGAGGGTTACTGGTCTTGCCATCCGTACCTCCTTGAACGAGCGGCTCGGGACGCTGGGCATCCCGAGCCGGAAACGTTGCTCAAGCGTTGGCGGCGTATGCCGCCGGAACTCCTGCTTCGGTCAGAAGGGCGAGTTGGGGAAGTAGTACCGCTCGGCGTTCTCCGGCGTGATGAGCACGGCGTCGAGGATGTACTCGCCCAGCAGCGGCGCGTCGTAGGCGAAGTGCTGCGCTGTGACCTGCATGGCCGTGGCGATCATCGCCGGCGGGTAGAGGACGTCGACCGGCACGGTCTCGTCACCCTCCATGACGCGCTTGATCATCTCCTTCATGCCGGCGCCGCCGACTACGAACATCTCGTCGGTGCGGCCGGCCTGACGCAGCGCCTCGAGCACCCCGATGGCGATGTCGTCATCCTGCGCCCAGACCGCGTCGATTTCGGGGAAGCGGGTGAGGAAGTCCTGCATCACCACGAAGCCGTCGTCTCGGTTCCAGTTGGCGTAGGCCGAATCGAGCACCTCGATGTCGGTCTCGGCGAGGACCTCCATGCAGGCGTCGAAGCGCTGGTTGTCGATCACGGTCGGGATGCCGCGGAGGATGACGATCTTCCCTTCACCACCCAGACGCTCGGCGATGTACTCGCACGACACCCGGCCCATGCCCGGGTTGTCGCCCGCGACGTAGATGTCGTGGATCGATGGGTCGACCAGGCCACGGTCGACGACGGTGATGAACACTCCCTGCTGCTTCACCTGGGCCACGGGAGCGGTCAACGGATCGGACTCGAAGGGCAGGATGACCAGGGCGTCGATCTGCTCGATAGCCACCAGGTCCTGCAGGTCGTTGGCCTGTTCGCCCGAGCTGCCGGCGGTCACGACCACGAAGTCGATGTTCGGGTAGGTCTCCTCGAGATAGCCCTCGGCCCGGTCGGCCCAGTAGTTGACGCCCCCGGTCCAGCCGTGGGTCGCCGAGGGTATCGACACGCCGATTTTCACCTGCTCGTCCTGCGCGAACGCCGCGCCCGCCACCATGAGTACCAGTGTCATGAAAAGCATCGCTCGTTTCATCTGTCGCTCCTCTCTAATCTGCTGCTGCCTCTGTTCCTGTTTCCGCCTCCGGAGTCTTCAGCTCCGTTGAACGCCTTGGGATTGAAGCGCCGAGGAACCACCCCCCTTCACTTGCGCCCCCTCTGCAGGAACACGGCGACGATGATGATCACGCCCTGCACCGCTCCGTTGAGGTAGGGGCTTATGACGTCGGTGAGGTTCAGGACGTTGCCGATGGTCGAGAGCATGACGGCTCCGACGACGGTTCCCCAGACGTGTCCGGAGCCGCCCTTCAGGGCGGTCCCGCCGATGATCACCGCGGCGATCGCCTCGAGCTCCCAGAGGATGCCGGTCGAACCGGACGCCGAGCCGAGCCTCGGCACGTATACGATCACAGCGAGCGCCACGCAGAGGCCCTGGATCACGTAAGTGAGCGTCTTGATGCGGCGAACGTCGATGGCCGAGTAGCTGGCCACCTGCTCGTTCGATCCGATGGCGTAGACGTAACGGCCGAAGCGGGTGCGATGCAGCACCACCGACGCGACGATCGCCACCGCCGCGAAGATGAGGATCGGGTAGGGGATGCCGAGGAAGTGCCCGTAGTAGACGGGCCGGTAGGCGCCCCTGAGCCCGAAGTCGAGCGAGAGGGTACCGCCGTCGGCAAGGTAGGTGACCACCGAACGGAAGATGCCGAGGGTTCCGAGCGTGACGATGAACGGCTCTATCCGCCCGCGAGTTATAGCGAGTCCGTTCAGGGCGCCCGCCGCCAGCCCCATCAGCAGAGCCAGCAGGATCCCCAGGAGGATCGTGAGCAGAGCGGAATCGACGTTGCCCACCAGCATGTTCATGCCGATGATCATCACTCCGGCAAGGAGGGCTGCCATCGAACCAACCGAGAGGTCGATCCCCCCGGCGATGATCACGAACGTCGCTCCGACCGCGATTATGCCGATGAAGCAGGCGCGGGTGAGGACGTTGAAGAGGTTGATGGGGGAGAGGAAGACCGGGTTGATGATCGTTCCCAGGACGAAGAGGGCGATCAGGCCGACCAGGGGCGTGAGCACCTGCCAGTTGACGCCGTTTCGGCGGCGATCTGCGCCGGCTTCAAGCCGCTGCTGCATCGACGGCCCCCTGTTCCTTCAGACCCGTGGCGTACTGCATGATCTCTTCCTCGTTGATCTGGGCGCCCGAGAGGACCCCGGTTATCCTGCCGCTGCGCATGACCGCCACCCGGTGGGCGAGCCCGACGATCTCCGGGAGTTCGGAGGAGATGAGGATCAGCGACTTGCCCTGCTTCAGGAGCTCGTCCATGTAGAAGTAGATCTGCCGTTTCGTGCCGACGTCGATCCCTCTCGTAGGCTCGTCGAGCACGATTATCTCCGGTTGGGCGCGCATTATCTTGGCGAGCACCAGCTTCTGCTGGTTGCCGCCCGAGAGCGTGCCGGCGCGCGCCTCCTCGGATGGGGCGCGGATGTCGAACTCGTCCATCGATTCCCGAAGCGCTGACTGCTCACCGGCACGGTCCAGGAACGGCCTGGCGAAGAGCTCCAGCGAAGCAAGGGTGAGGTTGGGCCTGAGCGGCATGTTGCCGAGCACCCCTTTACCCTTGCGGTCCTCGCTCAGGTACATGATCCCCAGGCGCTTGGCGTCCCCATAACGGCGGATCCTCACTGGTTCGCCCTCCAACAGCACTTCACCGTGCGCCGGGCGTAGTCCCAGGACGCCTTCGAGAAGTTCGGTGCGGCCTGCCCCGATGAGGCCGGCGAAACCGAGGACCTCGCCGCGGCGCAGCGAGAAGGAGGCGTTCTCGACGAAGCCCGGGACGTGCATGCCCCGCACTTCGAGCACCGTCTCGCGATGCTCGGTTTCCCGCTTCGGAGGGTACATGTCGGCGAGCTCCCGTCCCACCATCAGTCGAGCCATCTCGGCCTCGCTCAGGTTCGCGGCCAGGTCGGTAACGACCCGCTCCCCGTCGCGCAGGATCGTGACCCGATCGGCGATCTTCTTGATCTCGTCGAGCTTGTGGGAGACGAAGACGATCGCTACCCCCCGCTCCTTGAGTTCCCTCACGAGGCGGAACAGGACTTCGGTCTCATTGCCGGTCAGCACGTCGGTGGGCTCGTCCATGAAGAGCACCTTCACCTCGCGTGAGACGGCCTTGGCTATCTCCACCATCTGCTTCTGTGAGACCGCCAGACGCCGGACCGGGACAGTGGTATCGAGCGGAGAGTTGAGGCTCTGCAGGAGTTCGTCGGCCCGCCTGCGCATGGCTGCCCTGTCGAGGAAGGGACCTCTGCGGAGCTCCCTGCCCAGGAAGATGTTCTCCTCGGCCGAGAGGTCTTCCGCCAGGTTGAACTCCTGATGGATGAGGACGATTCCCCGCTCTTCCGCGTCGCCCGAGCCGGTGAAGTAGACCCGCTCGCCAGCGACCAGGATCTCCCCACTCGACGGCGCCAAGTATCCCGCCAGCATCTTCATCAGCGTCGACTTGCCCGCCCCGTTCTCACCGAGGATGGCGTGCACCTCGCCCGTCTTCACTTCGATATCGACCGCATGGACGACCTCCACGGGGCCGAAGCTCTTGGACAGGTTGACGCCTTCGATGGCAGTTTCGCTCACGTTACTTCGCCTCTTGGGCCTATGCGGACGGGGCTGCTTGCTCGCCCTGGCGTCCAGGACGAATTAAATTGACTGTCAAATTAATTGGCACTATACTTCCGGCACCCGGAGCCGTCAAGCAAGGGCGGGCGGCGCCGGCGGATGGAGGAGCGCGACCACATGTCCGCCAGGAAGCCGAGGCTCAACTCCGCGCTCATACGGCAGCTGAACGTCTCACGGGTCTTCCATGCGCTCAGACTCGCCCCCCGCTCCTCGCAGCGTGACCTCGTGGCGCTGACCGGGCTCGACCGGGCGACCGTCTCGGCGGTAGTCAGCGAGCTCGAGTCGAACGGCGTCATCGAACGTTCCGTCCGGGAGAGCGGCAGGCCGGGACGCCCACAAATATCCCTCACCATCGCCGAGGGGGCCGGCGCCCTGCTGGGCGCTCGCCTGGAACCGGACGGCATTAGACTGATCGCCACCACCCTCGCCGGGGACCCGCTCGGATCGCTCCAGGTGGCCGGTTCTCTGGAGGCCGAGATGGCGGTGGACCTGCTGGTCGAAGCGGTGGCGGAACTCCTGGCCAAGGTGGACCTGGAGCCGGAGCGGGTGAGGGGGATGGGTGTAGGCGTTCCGGCGCTGATGAGCGAGGCCGGCAGGCTCGCCTTCGCCCCCAACCTGCACTGGCGCAACGTCTGGCTGCGCGATCTGCTGGGCAACAGGCTCCCCTTCCCCGTCTACTTCGACAACGACACGAAGGCAGCGGCGCTCGCCGAGAAGCTCTTCGGCTGTTGCCGTGATGTGCGCGACTTCCTTTTCATCGCCGGCCACTCCGGTATCGGTGGCGGTCTCTACCTCGACGGCACCCTCTATCGAGGGCACAACGGTTACGCCGGGGAGATCGGTCACCTCAAGGTTCGCCCCGGCGGCCGGGAGTGCGGTTGCGGCGGGCGCGGCTGCCTGGAGGCGTACATCTCGGAGAAGGCGATACTGGCGCGTCTCGCCGACCTGGGGGTGGCGCTGGCCGACCTGCGCGCCGTGGCGGGGGCTGCGGAGGCGGGCGACGAGCGGGTGCTGGCGCTCATGGAGGAGTCCGGTGAACTGCTGGGCGAGGCGTGCGCCAACCTGGTGAACCTGTTCAACCCCGAGCTGATAGTGCTGGGTGGCAATATCACCCTGCTGGCACGCTTCATGCGCCCCGCTCTCGAGCGGGCCCTGGAGAGTGACGCGCTCAGCGCGCCACTCTCCGCCAGTCGGGTGCGGGTTTCGCCGCTCGGGACCGAGGTCGTGCCGATGGGCGGAGTAGCCCTGGCGCTGGAAGGAGTCCTGTCGTTACCGTCGTGGCTGGCGGCTTCCGAGATCAGGGACATGGTGGAATAGGGCGTGGACGATCTGTTGCAGCGGTTGAGGGCCGGCGAAGCCCGGGCCCTCGCCAGGGCGATAACCCTGATCGAGAGCGGCGACGAGACCGGCCAACGTCTTCTGGCGCGCCTGCGGCCCGAGGGCGGCAGGGCTCGCGTGATTGGCGTCACCGGCGCCCCCGGCAGCGGCAAGAGCACCCTTACCGATGCGATGGTGGGCTGGGCCAGGGCTAGGGACGAGCGGGTGGCGGTCGTCGCCGTCGACCCCAGCAGTCCCTTCAGTGGCGGTGCCATCCTGGGAGACCGGATACGGATGACTCGCTGGCACTCCGACCCGGGCGTGTTCATCCGGTCGATGGCCACCCGGGGCCACCTGGGTGGATTGGCGGCGGCAACCCTCCAGGTCGTCGCCTTCCTCGATGCCGTCGGGTTCGGCACCATCCTCATCGAGACGGTGGGCGTGGGCCAGTCGGAGGTCGAGATCGCCGAGGCCGCCGACACGACCGTCCTCGTGCTCACTCCGGGCCAGGGCGATGCGGTGCAGGCGTTCAAGGCGGGGATCATGGAGATCGCCGACATCTTCGTCGTCAACAAGGCCGACCAGCCTGGAGCCAACCGGCTCAAGCGGGAGATCCGAGCGATGCTGGCGATCGCCCGGCAGAACGCTCACGACGTCGGTGGCGACGAGCGCGGCGGCATGGAACGCGGCGGCGAGCATCGCGGTGGCGAGCATCGTGGCGGCGAGCATCGTGGCGGCGAGCAACATGGCGATGAGCATCGTGGTGATGGGCATCGTGGCGACGTCTGGCGGATCGAGGTGCTGGAGACCGTAGCCAGTGAAGGCAGCGGGGTCGAGCAGGTGATGGAGGAGGTAGAGCGCCACGCCCGTTACCTGCGAGAAACCGGGCTCCTCGAGCAGCGCCGCCGACGGCGGGCGGGCTTCGAGGTCGCTGCCATCCTCCACGAGGAGTTGAGGCGTTCCCTGGCTGGCCGCGAGGACGCCCTGGTGGGGGAGATACTGGCCGGCAAGATGACCCCTGCTCAGGCGGTCGCCCGGCTGCTCGAGCGTTGAAGTTACCGCTACCGGTACACTGAACCCAACATGACCCACGCCGTCTACCCCGGCTCCTTCGATCCGCTCCACAACGGGCATCTCGATGTGGTGAGGCGTGCCGCGAAGATCTACGACCACCTCACCGTCGCGGTTCTCGAGAACCCGCTGAAGGGCACCAAACTGTTCGAGGTCGAAGAGCGGGTGGCCATCATCGCCGAGACGGTCGCGGGAATCCCGAACGTCGACGTGGATCGATTCGAGGGCTTGCTGGCGGACTACGTGCGACGCCGGAAGGCGACTATCATCGTCAAGGGGCTGCGGGCGATCAGCGATTTCGAGACCGAGTTGCAGATGGCCCACCTCAACCGGCAGCTGAACCCGGACGCCGAAACGACGTTCATTATGACCGCCACACGCTGGTCGTACGTATCGAGTACGCGGATAAAGGAACTTGCCAAGTACGGGGCCGACATCTCCAAGCTGGTTCCCAGAGCGACCCTGGTCAAATTGCAGGAGCGTTTCCGGCCGGTCCAGCAGCAGTCCTGATAGCGGGGCGCGCCGCCTGGGACCTTCGCGGCGCGCCGCCTTCACGCACCGGTTCAGGGCCGGCGAAGCCACCCCAATTTCAGTCACTACGAACGCGCGTGCATGGAGAGGGCATTCCTGCTGCCCGGCGCGTCGGTGATCTGTGCGCGACAGTGGCTTCTTCGGCATCCGCCCATCACGCGCAGATGTCTGCCGCCCGTGCGAGGGCAGCTGCCTGCGGAGAGCCGGCCGCAGCCGAGCCTGTTCGCCTCGACCCGGCAGCTGTCGGTTCGAGCGCCTAGAGCTGCTGGGCTTCGACCGACCTCGCGGCAAGAGTCGTCTCCATAGGCGGGAGACTCATGCAAGCGCGTTCGTACGGTGTCGCGAGGGGGGGTGTACCCCGGACGCCGGCGAGTAGCGAAAGCGAGGGTTACCGCGCCGGAAACCGCGGCCGAAACGCGACCGTGCGAACGACGTGGGACGGCCCAACAGCTGCTGAGGGTCGAGGTGAGCATGCGGCGATGGCGAAAGGACGCTCCGGTGACGATGGAGGATGTCGCGCGCGAAGCCGGGGTGGACCGCTCGACGGTGTCTCGAGCCCTCAGGAGGGATCCCTGGATCCCCCGTCACACCAGGGACCGGATCGAGGCCGCGGCCGCGCGACTAGGCTACGTTCGTAGTGGGATCGCGAGCGAGCTGGCCGGGATGCGATCGAGAACGATCGGGGCGTGTCTGCCTAGGGCGGGAGGCGATGCTTTCTACGGGCAGCTGAACGGCCTCGTCGACGCTGCGGCGCCGTACCGGCTCAAGGTCCTCACCGCCCTATACGCCCCTGGCCAGGAGCAGGAGTGCGTAAGGGACTTCCACGAGAGGCGCGTCGCCGGCATCGTGATCTTCGGGACAACCACTCCAGGCAGCTACTCCGGCGTCACGCCGCGCGGCCTGTGCCCGGTGGTCGAAGCGACACCGTTCGACCCGTCATGCCACCGCTCCCAGGCGGCACTGGGCCGGCAGATCTTCGAAGATCTGGCCGATCTGCTCCCTGACCTCTCGACCTACTCGAGGTACCGCTCGAGGTAGCCCACGACCTCGTCCACGTCTGCCAACCGGTAGCGGGCGGCGCTATCGCCGTCGCCCACCTTGACCGTTACGGCGTCGACCAGCGCCTGGAACGCGTCCTCGTCGGTCGTGTCGTCACCGATCATCACCGGCGTTGTCCCGGGGTGGCGGGCATAGATCTCGCTGGCAGCGCGTCCCTTGTCGAAGCCACCCGGTCTGACCTCCACCACCTTCTTCCCCCAAACCAGATCGAGACCCTCGGGCAAACGCTGTGACCAATCGCGCAGTTCCGCCAGAACCCGCTCCTCGTCGCGCGCCTGGCGGTAGTGGAGGGCGATGGCCTCCCCTTTGTCCTCGATCCGCACACCGTCGATCCTGGGCAGGCGCTCACGGGCCTGCGTCATCAGTTCGAGCGAGTCATCGTCCAGCCGCGAGCGCGCCCCCTCCCCCAGACGGCCCTCCTCAAGCCCGTGAACGCCGATCGCGACCAGTCGGGGCACCGGGAGGAGCTGCGCCAGGTCGGCCACCCGGCGTCCGGTGAGGACCCGCACGGGGTAGAGGTCGGCGAGCCGCCCGAGCACCTCGGCGACCCGAGGGTGGGGGACCGCCTCGTCGGGATCGTCCACGATCTCCGCCAGGGTGCCGTCGTAATCGAGCAGGAACAGAGGCTTCTCGACCAGTGGCGGCGCCGGCCGGCTCACGACCGCTCCAGTGAGTCGAGGAAGCGCTGAGCCCAGCCGTGCACGTCCAACTCCATCACCTGCTTGCGCAGCCCGGCCATCCGCTCGCGGCGCCCCTCGACCGGCGTCCGCACCGCCTCTGCGATGGCTTCCGAGATCGACACGATGTCGTACGGGTTCACCAGCATCGAGGCGTCGAGTACCTCGGCCGCACCGGTCAGGTGCGAGAGGATGAGCAGGCCCCGGTCTGCCGTGAGCGCGTACTCCTGGGCGACGATGTTCATCCCGTCGCGGAACGGGGTGATGAGCATGGCGTCAGCGGCGACGTAGTAGGCGACCAACTCGTCCTGAGTGTGGGAGCGGTAGAGGTACCGGACCGGCACCCAATCGCCCTCCATGAAGGCGCCGTTCACCCTGCCGGCGATCTCGTCGACACTGCGTTTGAGCTCCTGGTACGACTCGATCCGAGTGCGACTGGGTGCGCTAATCTGGTAGAAGGTCACCCTTCCGTGGTACTCCGGGTTGTTCTGCAGGAAGTGCTCGAACCCGAGGAGCCGCTCGGGTACCCCCTTCGTGTAGTCGAGCCGATCGACCCCCAACAGCAGGTGCTCGGCGGCCGTCTCCTCGCGGATTCGACGGGCGGCGGCGATCGTCTCCGGCTCGCGGGCAAGCTCGAGGAAGCGTTCGGTGTCGATGCCGATCGGGTGGGGTTCGACCCGCACTTCGCGGCCGCGCCACTGCACGGTGTTGCCGCTGACCCTTGCACCAGGCAGTTTGGCGGCCGCGCCGAGGAAGTTCTCGCAGTAGCGCTCGGTGTGGAAGCCGACGAGGTCGGCCCCCAGCAACCCTTCCACGAGGTCGTCGGCCCAGGGAAGGATCCCCCACTCCTCGAGCGCGGGCCAGGGGATGTGGAAGAAGAACCCGATGCGCGCGTCAGGCAGCCTCTCCCGCAGCATCCCGGGGGCGCACATCAGGTGATAATCGTGCACCCAGATGATGTCGCCGGGTTGGTAGCGCTCGGCAGTGGCTGCAGCGAAGTGCCTGTTGACCGAGCAGTAGTCGCGCCAGAAGGCGTGCTGTATGTCCATCTGCTCATTGAAGTAGTGACAGAGGGGCCAAAGCACCCTGTTTGAGAAGCCGTAGTAGTAGTTCTTGACCTCACGCTCGCAGAGCTTCAGCCGCTTGACCTCGAACGCCGGCCGCTCCGGCGGGTAGTCGATCACCGGTTGCTCCTCGACGTCCTCCTCGCCCCAGGCGATCCAGGCCCCGCCCCGCTCCTCGAGCACCGGCAGTACGGCGCTGGTGAGGCCGCCGACCGAAGGGTGCCACTTGCCCTCTTCGTCCCGGCGGATCGGTTCGCGATTCGCGACTATCAGCAGACGCACCGGCGCCTGCTCCTGTCTCCCCGGCGACTGGCCTGGGTTGAGCGATCGAGCCTCATCGTTCCCCCTACTGACCCTCGGTCTACCGACCCTGTGCCTTTTGACCCTCTGCCTTTTGACCCTCTGTGCGGCCACTCGTTGTCGGTGGAACCCGCGGCCCTTGGAAGTATAACTCGGCTTCTGGACAGCTCTTTACGGGTGTCGGTACAAACCGCGGGCCCGAGACCATGCTAGTTTCGGTCGCGGAGGGGCTGGCAGTGCGATCCGATCTCTGGTGGCAGCGCGGCATCATCTACCAGGTCTACCCGCGCTCGTTCCAGGACAGCAACGGGGATGGCGTCGGCGACTTGGAGGGGATCAGGGCCAGGCTCGACTACCTCGAGTGGCTGGGGGTGGACGCGGTCTGGATCAGCCCGATCTACCCCTCGCCGATGGCTGACTTCGGCTACGACGTCTCCGACTACACCGGTATCCATCCGCTCTTCGGGACGATGGAGGATTTCGACAGGCTGCTCGAGGAGGTACATGCGCGCGGACTCCGGATGATCCTCGATTTCGTGCCCAACCACACCTCCGAGCAGCACCCCTGGTTCCTCGAGTCGCGCTCCTCACGGGACAACCCCAAGCGCGACTGGTACATCTGGCGCGATCCGGGACCGGGAGGGGCACCGCCCAACAACTGGCTCTCCGTCTTCGGCGGCAGGGCCTGGGCTTTCGACGAGCGGACGGGCCAGTACTACTACCACGCCTACCTGAACGAGCAGCCTGACCTCAACTGGCGCAATCCGGAAGTCCAGGAGGCCATGCTCGCTGCCATGCGGTTCTGGCTCGACAAGGGGGTGGACGGCTTCCGGGTGGACGTCATGTGGCACATGATCAAGGACGAGCACTTCCGCGACAATCCGCTCAACCCCGACTACCGCGAGGGGATGCCCACCTACGACCAGCAGATACCGGCCTTCTCGGTGGATCAACCGGAGGTCCACGATGTCGTCGCCAAGATGCGCGAGGTCGTCGACGATTACGAGGAGAGGTTGCTGATAGGCGAGATCTACCTGCCGATACCCCAGCTCGTCACCTACTACGGCAGGGACGACCGACCGGGGGCCCATCTGCCCTTCAACTTCCAGCTCATCACGCTCCCCTGGAACGCTCGCAGGATCGCGGCGGCGATCGACGAGTACGAGGGCGAGTTACCGGAGGAAGCCTGGCCCAACTGGGTGCTGGGCAACCACGACAAGTCCCGCATCGCCAGCCGGGTGGGAGCCCGGCAGGCGCGAGTAGCGCAGATGCTGCTGCTCACCTTGCGAGGCACCCCCACCCTCTACTACGGCGACGAGATCGGCATGCACGACGTCGAGATCCCTGCGGAGAAGGTGCAGGACCCGAGCGCGTTACGCAACCCTGGGCTCGAGATGGGTCGCGATCCGATGCGCACCCCGATGCAGTGGAGCTCGGCGGATGGCGCCGGCTTCAGCGACGCCGAACCTTGGCTGCCGGTCGCCCGTGACTATCGTCGGGTGAACGTCGAAGCGCAGCGGGGTGACGAGGGCTCGATGCTCTGCCTGGTGAAGCGGCTGATCGAGCTGCGCCGGCGGGAAGCGGCCCTTTCGGTGGGCGACTACTACCCGGTGAACGCGAACACCGACGATGTACTGGCCTACTACCGGGAGCATGCGGGGAGGAGGCTCCTGATCGCTCTCAACTTCGCTTCGGCACGGCGGCGGCTAGCGCGCGAGTCCGGCGGCTGGAGGGGCCGGGTACTGCTCTCCACCCATCCGGACAGGAGTCGCAGGGGCGTGAGCGGTGAGGTCGAACTGGCCGCCCACGAGGGCGTAGTGGTTGCTCTCGAGGGGGCCGACTAGGTGCCTGGGCCGAGGGAACAGAACTACCTGACGCCACCCGGCTGGAGCGCCAATCCGTCCTCCTGGGGGCAGAGGCTCCCCATAGTCGCCCTTGCGCTCGTCGGAGTGGCGGTAGCGGGTTACCTGTCGCTCTTCCAGTTCGGCGTCATCGCAACCGTCTGGGAACCGTTCTTCGGGGACGGCTCCCGCAAGATCCTCACCTCGTCCGTGTCGAGGATCCTGCCCATCCCCGACGCTGCGCTGGGTGGGCTGGGGTACCTGGCCGACGCCGTTACCGGCGTCATCGGCGGTCGGGCCCGCTGGCGCGCGATGCCCTGGATAGTCGTCCTATTCGGGTTGGCCGTGGGTCCGCTCGGGGCGGTGAGCATCCTCCTTGTGATGCTCCAGCCGGTTCTCTTCGGCGAATTCTGCACCCTTTGTCTCGTGTCTGCGTTGATCTCGGTGCTGATGATCGGTCCTGCGCTCGACGAACTGCTCGCGGCCCTGCAGCACCTCAAACGGGTTCGGGTCAACGGCGGGTCGGTCTGGCGGGCTTTCTGGGGGCGGGGCAAGTGATCGCGCGGCTGTTCGAAGCGGTTCTCGGCATCTGGTTGATGGTCGCGCCGGCGGTGCTCGGCTACGGGTCTGTCGCGGCCACCAGCGACCGGATCGCTGGCCCTCTGATCGCTTCGGTGGCGATCGTGGCCGCCTGGGAGATCGCCCGGCCGCTCCGGCACCTGAACCTGCTCCTGGGCCTCTGGCTGCTGGCGGCTCCAGTGGTCCTCGGTTTCGGCGGAGCCGCCGCGGTAGACAGCGTCCTCGTTGGCATCGCCGTCGCCGCTCTCTCCCGCTGGCGCGGACGGGTGGAGAGCCGCTTCGGCGGCGGCTGGTCCGTACTCTGGCCGCCCTCGTGGGCGCGCGGCGAGGAGCAGCGTGAACTGTTCGCAGCGGAGGGACGCGATGACGGCCGCCGCCAGGGATAGCCGGGGCTTCGGTGGCATCGCCGACGACCGGTAAGGGCGCTCCAGACTCCTATACTTTCCCTTGTCGTGCCAGCCGGGCTGGGCCTCGTCCCGACCCTGTACGACGGAAGGAATAGAGATGTCCTACCTACTTCGCGGCGTCGCTGCCAACGGCGGCATACGCGTCGTCGCTGCAGATACGACCGAACTCGTGAGGGAGGCGCAGGTACGTCACGACGCGACCCCCACTGCCGGCGCAGCGCTCGGCCGGACCCTCACCGGCGCACTCCTCCTCGCCCACGTACTCCTCAAGAACCCTCAGGACCGGGTCACCGTGCGCCTTCGGGGCGACGGCGAGCTGGGTGGAGTCATAGCCGACGCCGGTCTCGATGGCACGGTACGCGGTTACGCCCGCGATCCCCGCGTGATCCTGCCGGCGCGCCCCGACGGGAAGCTCGACGTAGGCCGGGCGGTGGGCGAGGGCGAGATCGAGGTCATCCGCTCCCATGCGCCCTACGGTGATCCATACAGCTCGAGCGTGCCGCTGGTCTCCGGTGAGGTGGCAGCAGACATAGCGGTCTTCCTCGCCCGCTCCGAGCAGATCCGTTCGGCGGTGCTGCTGGGCGTCTACTTCGAAGGGGGCGAGGTGGTGAAGGCCGGCGGAGTTATCCTCCAGGCCCTGCCCGGGGCCGATGAGGCCGCCCTCAACCTGCTAGAAGCGAACGTGCGCGCCTTCGGTCAGCTCACCGATGTGCTGCGACGCGTCTCGCTGCTCGAGGCGATAGAGGAGCTGTGCTGGGGCCTGGAGTTCGAACTCCTCACCAAGGATGCCCTGCCGCTCTCGTTCGAGTGCCGTTGCAGCGACGCCAAGGCGGTCGACGCCCTCGCCTACTTCTCACGGGAGGAGCGCGAGGCGATGATCGCCGAGGACGGTGGCGCCGAAGTGGTGTGCCACTGGTGCGGCGAGAAGCGCTGGGTCGAGCCTGCGGCCATCCGCGGCATCTCCAGGAACGAGGTTCGCTGCCCCGACTGCGACACCCTCTGGTACCGTCAGGGACAGGCCACGATGATCAGGGAAGACGAGATCTGCGCCTGCGGTAGGCGGGTGGAACTCCCCGACTGATCTCGGCTGGTACAGTTCGCTCCATGAACCTCGCCGTCTTCCTCGCCCTCCTCGGCCTGGTGACGCTCTGGGCGTCGGCTTTCCCGGTGATAAAGCTGGGGCTGGACGGCTTGGGCGTGCTTCACCTGACGCTGCTCAGGCATCTGGTGGCCTCGGCCTGCTTCGTACCGTTCCTGGCCCTGAGCGGTAACCGGCTTTTCCCGCGCCGCCGCGACATACTCCCCTTCATCCTGCTGGGCAGTGTGGGCATCGGCGTCTACCACGTGACGCTCAACGCCGGCGAGCTGCGGGTGAGCGCCGGCGCCACGAGCCTGATCATCGGCGCGGCGCCGGCGATTACCGCCCTGCTGGCGCGCTTCTTCCTCGACGACCGGCTTCCGCTCCTGGGCTGGATCGGCAGCCTCATCTCCTTCGCCGGCATCGTCCTCATCGTGCTGGGCGATTCGGCGGCAGTCGGCTTCGACCCGTACGCCCTGTTCGTCGTCGCGGCGGCGTTCGCTGCCGCCATCTACTTCGTGTGGCAGAAGCCGTTCTTCGGACGCTACAGCGCGCCGGAAGTCACCGCCTTCGCCACCTGGGGCGGCACTCTGCCCATGCTGGCGTTCCTGCCGGGGCTGGCGGCCGATGCGGGCGATGCCGGTGCGGCTCTTCTCGCCGCAGCCTACCTGGGAGTGTTTCCCTCGGCCATCGCCTATTCGCTGCTGGCGTTCGCGCTCTCCCGCACGCCGGTGACGGTCGTGAGCGTCTACCTCTACGCGGTACCGGTGCTCGCGCTGCTCTTCTCGTGGGTCCTCCTGGGGGAGGTACCCGCCCTGCTCACGCTCGTCGGCGGCGCCATCGCGATCGGCGGAATCGTCCTCGTCAACCTCGTCAAGGCCGGTGGCGCGCGACGCGCAAGGCTCAGAAAGGGGAGTATGCCACCGGGCGCCGGGACAGCAGCGGCTCCCCATACGCCGCCCCGATGAACGTCCCCCAGTAGGCGGCGCGGCCGCGCCGACGGCGGTAGATGTCGGGGGTCACGGTCTCCGAGGCGGCCTCGCCGGTGAACTGACTCCGGTAGCAGCGCACAGCTTCCTCCCAGACCTCGATGTAGTCGCTGGTGTCCACCACCAGCGCCGCTTCGAACGGCACGTTCCCCATGTAGAAGAAGAGCTCGCGCGGCTTGAACGGCGCCCCCGACAGGGGACTGTTCCTGAGCCCCGCGAGGTGCACCGCCGCGGGCACGATGTTGCCAGCCGAGACGTGGTCGGGGTGGCGGTCCTCGGCATGAGGAGCGACCACGACCTGTGGTCGGAGCTCGCGGATCACGTGTGCCAGCTGAAGTCTCCTGTCCTCGCTGTCCATGATCCGCGAGTCGGGCCAAGCCAGGTTACGGCGCACGTCGAGACCCAACACCTTCGCCGCTGCCGCCGCCTCGCGAGCGCGCTCCTCGGGCGTGCCCTTGGTGGCGGCCTCGCCGCGGCTGAGGTCGATGATGCCGGTCGAGCGACCCTCCGCCTTGGCTCGCGCCAGCGTCCCGCCCATACCGAGTTCGGCGTCGTCCGGATGAGGGCTTATGACGAGCAGATCGAGCATTCCCTCACCCTTCGCCTTCAGCGGGCGCTGCCCCGCTACGAGCCGTCTTCTCGCCCAGACGCCGCTCGCTGCCACGCGCCAGGCGCGAGATGTTGTCGGAGTGCCGGTAGATCGTGAGCAGCGCCAGCGCCAGTGCCAGGAACAGCTGAGCGGGCAGAGGATCGCCGCTCGCCAGCAGCATCAGCGGTGCGGCCACCAGCCCTACCAGGGAGCCCAGCGAAACGTAGCGGCCCAGCGCCATGGTGAAGAGGCCCAGGAGCGCGGCCAGGCCGGTCACCAGCGGGTTCACCGCCAGGAAGACGCCGAGGCTGGTGGCCACACCCTTGCCGCCCTTCAGTTTGAGGAAGATGTTGAAGTTGTTGCCCAGCACGGTGGCCAGGCCGGTGAGCGCCACGACCCACGGCCCGGCGCCGAGCAACTGCGGGAAGAGGGTCGCCAGGAAGCCCTTGAGCGGATCCATCAGGGCGACCACGATGGCCGGGCCAACACCCACTGCTCGGAGCACGTTGGTGGCTCCGATGTTGCCCGAGCCCACCTTCTGGATGTTCACGCCGTACGCCTTGGCGATCAGATAGCCGGTGGGGATGCTGCCCGCCAGATAGCCGATCACCACGAAAACGACGGACCATGCGATGTCGAGCACCAGGAAGCCTCCGGGACGGGTCTGGGCGCACCGCTGCCTGCCCGAACCCGCTACATGATTACACATAGTCGCTACCGGTCCCTGCCGTGACACACTCTGGCGGCTCCCGTTCGTCAGAGCGGCTGCTTCGGGCGATGAGTTAGGCTGTGCCGGTGACCCAGGACGCCCTCTTGCTGCTGGGAGCCGCGGTCGTGGGCGGCTATATGACCCGCCTGGCCACGCGGCTGGCGCCCACCTTCAGCGAATTCCCCCTAAAGACGTTCATCGCCAGTCTGCTCAGCGGGATCGTGGCGTTCGCCGACGTCTTCCCCTACTCGGTGGGCGATCAGCTGCGGCTGGTGACGCTCGTCGCCGGACCCATCTACGCCTTCGGGCCGCTCCTGCTCATCACCCTGGCCAGGGTGCGCCGGTACCGGCTCGCCAGGCTGCTGATGGACCTGCTCTACTGGACCGACGACGGCAGAGGGGCCTTGCGGCGGCTGCTGGCTCAGGTCGCGCTCCAGCGCGGCGACGCCCAGAGGGCGCTCGAGCTGATCCCACCCGGCAACCTCCTGATGACGGCACAGGCACTGGCGCTCGAGGAGCAGTGGGAGAAGCTGGCCGCGCTCGAGATACCGCTGGTCGCCGACAACGCCTTCCTGGGCGAGACGGCCCGGATCGAAGCGCTGCTGAGACTGGGCCGAACCTGGGAGGCCGAGAACGCCATCGCCAGGATGCGCGCGAACTGGGAGAGCACCGGCAAGGGGCCCATCGGTTACCGCAGCCTCAAACTGAGCGAGGCGATGTTGGCTGCCGAGCGCGGCGACCTCGACACGATCCGCGAGATGGCGGGCGAGCAGCTGCCGGGGGTGGCCGCCCACCGGCTCCTGGCGATCTTCGCCCGAGGGGCCGAGCAGGCCGGACGCACGGCAGATGCCGCGCGCCTATACGGCCAGGCGTACGGCGCGGCGCCGGAGGGCATGCGGGAACGGTACGCGCGGCGGGTCCACGACCTGGGCATGGAGTTGCCGGAGCAGGTGCAGAGCCGCACTTCGGGCAAGCCCTGGGTTACTTACGCGCTTGCCGCAGCGCTGGTAGTTGCCTTCCTCGGTCAGCTGTGGCTCGACGCCAACGCCGGTCAGTTCGCGGCGCTCTTCCGCCCGCTGCAGGCTAGCAACCTGGCCGCCGCCTTCCTGCTGGGCTTGCCGTTCGTGCCGTCCGACGACGCCTGGTGGCGTTACCTCACCTACATGTTCGTTCACGGCAACCCGATCCACATCGGTTTCAACGCCTGGGTACTGCTCGACATCGGACGGGCGTTCGAGTTCCGGAGGGGATGGGAGAACCTGTTGGCCGCCTTCGTCGTTAGCGGCGCCAGCGGGGCGCTGCTCACAGCGCTGATGAGCAGCGGCCAGCCGCTGGTCCTGGTGGGCGCCTCAGGCGGAGTCCTGGGCGTGGCCGGTGCGCTCCTCGCCGACTCCCTCGCCTCGCGGTCGCCGGCCGACCGGGCACTGTCCGGGAGCCTCCTGCGCTGGATGGGCCTGATCGCCCTCATCTCGGTGGCGATCCCCAACGTGTCCCTCTGGGCCCACGCGGGCGGCGTGGCGGGCGGGCTCCTCTGGGGCTGGCTCCGCCAGAGGTTGCCCACCTCGAAGTCGCTCGATGCGCTCTTCGCGGCAACGGCGCTGGCCGTGCTGCTGGTCGCCCTCTACCGGGCGCTGCTGCTGGCGACCCGGCTACTCTGAGCGCCCGCGCTCACCTGTCCAGGGGAACTGTCGCCCCGTTCAGGTGCTGAGCGGGCCCCAAGGAGAAGGTCGCCGCACCGGAGAGCGAGAAGCGATCGCCCAGGGCGTCGGCGGCGACCGTATAGCTGCCGGCGGCCAGGTCGCCCAGGCTGAACGCCGTCGAGGTCCCGTCGAGTCGCAAGGTGACGGTGTCGAGAGCGCTGCTCGGTCCGGTGGCCTGGACCGTCGCTTCGTCGCCCGGACCGGGGAAGCCCAGGGCGAGGTCGACGCGCAACACCCCGGCGCCGTAGAACTCCCGGCTCATGTAGCTATCGTCGAAGTAGGCGGTGTTCAGGAGACGCTCCGTCACCCTCCTCGCGGTGGCGTCGGGCGTGTGCGCCCAGGCCAGCGCGGCCGCCCCTGCGACTATCGGCGCGGCCATCGAGGTGCCGGCATCGATGCCGTAGTCGTCGCCGGGGAAGGTCGAGAGCAGAGCTTCGTCGTTCGCGCCGCTGCAGTCCGGGATGCCCAGGAACCCGTCCCCTCCTGGCGCCATGATGTCCAGTCCGCTGCCGTAGTCGGAGAAGCAGGAGCGCTCGAACTCACTGTTGACGGAGCCGACGGCCACCACCTCCTCGTAGCGAGCCGGGTAGTCGAGGCTGCCGTGCCCCTGATTACCGGCGGAGGCGATGATGAGCGCGCCTTCGTCGGCGGCGGCCTCGATGGCCTGGCGCACGAGGGTGCTGTCCTCGTTCGCCCCCAGGCTCAGGGTGATGATGTCAGCCGGGTGTTCGTTCGCGGGTGCTCCCTCGACCGGCAGTCCCGCCGCCCAGCGGATCGCCTTCGCCAGGGCCGGGGCGGTGGTGGAGAGGCCGTCGAACACCTTGATCGGCACGATGCGAGCTACCTCGCCGGTGACTCCCGCGGTGCCCCGGCCGTTGCCTGCGACGGCGGCGAGGAGGCCGGTGACGTGGGTGCCGTGGGTATCGGCGAGGCTATCGGGCCGGGGGTCGGCGTCGGTCCTCGTACAGTCGAAGTTCGAGCAGAAGTCCCAACCCGTCGAGACGAAGATCCCCCGCAGGTCCTCGTGGTCGATGTCAATCCCGCTGTCGATGACCGCCACTATCGGGCCGCTCCCCGGGTTCGGCGCTTCCCAGGCGACCGGCGCGCCGACCACCGGCAGATGCCAGGCTTCGGCCAGGAGCGGGTCGTTGGGGATCGAATGGAGGTAGAAACGGTAGTTCGGTTCGGCGAACGCCACCGCTGGGTCCGACTCCAGGAGCTGGGCCACCCTTGCCGGGTCGCCGGTCGTGCTCAGCAGCGCGGTGCCGGTAACCGGGTCGTGGCTCAGCACCTCGACATCGGCCCGCTGAGCGAGCGCTTCGAGGGGTTCCTCGGCGTCGGCCGAGAGGAGGCGCGCGCCCGGTTCGAGACCCACGATCAGCTGGCCCGGGACGAAACTCTCCCGCCCCTCGGCCGGTTCCCGTTCGATCGCCGAGCTGCGCTGGAAGTTAGCGGGCGGCCTCAGCGGGATGAGGGCGTTGTCCGTCCTCAGGATCCCTTCGATGCTGCCCTGGCCATCCTGCGATCCGGCGGGGATGACCTCGCCGATCACGTCGAAAGCGGTCACCCCGCCCTGGTAGACGACCCTCAGTATCGAGCTGTAACGGCCCGGCTCGAGCCCGGGTAGCTGCGTCAGGGTGACTATCTGCCGGTCGAACGGCCCCAGCCGCCCGGAGTCGGGCGTAATCTCGAACCAGCTGCCGGATTCGGGGTTCCTCGCCGAATCGGCCACCTCGATCGTCCAATCGAGGGTCTCGTCCGATATGTTCTCGAGCTCGAAACTGGCGCTCTCCTGCCGGCTGTTGCTGAGCAGCATGGGCCGTCCTGGCGCCACTTCGGGGTCGGTTTCGGGGCCAGGCACCGGCCCTGTCGGGGCGGGCGCGGTCCCGCAGCCGGCGAGCAGGGCGCCGCAGACCAGGACCGTAGTCAACCAGGTCACTATTCGCCTCATGCCCTGACGGTAGCGCCGCTTCTGGCGGGAAAGTATAGCGGGACATGGATTCCGCTTAATCTGCCGTTGAGCGCTCCTTAATGGAACCGGCTCGGTCCACGGTCGGGTGTGCCGGCCAGGCAACGTCGCCGCGCTCGCTCGTCCCGGTCGCACGGTTCCCCGTCCCGGTCGAGTCGCTCGCTCGACCGCGCCAGGCTCAGTCGCACGGCTGCGCTCGCCGGTCGAAGATCCCGGCCAACGCCCTGACCGCGCAGATGACGCCGCTGCCGTACTCGTCGCGGTTCATCATGGACGGGTCGAAGTAGGCGGTAGCAATGAGCCGCCGCTCTACCTCTGCCGGTTCCAGGTCCGGGTCCTGGGCCAGGATGAGGGCCGCCACCCCGGAGGCGAAGGGGGCCGCCATCGAAGTGCCGGCCATGCAGCCGTAGTCGTTCCAGGGGATGGTGCTCCGGATGCGCAGACAGCTCGAGCTGCCGTAACCGCCGGGCGCCATGAGGTCGACGCTGGCCCCGTCCGCGCCCCAGTCGGAGAAGCTAGAGCGCGTGAGGCTCTCGTTCACCGATCCCACGGCGATGACGGCCGGCGAGTTGGCGGGCGCCTGAACACCGTACTGCCCCTCGGTCGAGGTGTTGTTCCCCGCGGCCGCGAGCAGCACCGCTCCCGCCTCGCGGGCGCGGGCCGTCGCCTCGTCCAGTACCGCCACCCGCCCGGGACCGGCGCCCACGCTCATGTTTATGACGTCGGCCGGATAGTGGTTGGTCGGCAGCCCGGAGACCGGTATTCCCGCCGCCCACAGGATCGCGTCGGCGAGGTCGGCGGTGGTGGCCAACGAGCCGGAGTCGTCGAAGATCTTCACCGGCAGGAGCTTGACGTTGGGCCCGTATGCGACGCCGGCCACGCCCACGCCGTTGTCGCCTTCGGCCAGCGCGATCCCCGCTACGTGGGTCCCGTGGGCCGAGGCATGCGCGGGTCCCCCGGGGGAGGGGTCTTCATCGTCGTCCCAGATGTCGTAGCCGGGCACTAGCTTGTCGCGGAGGTCCTCGTGATCGGTGTCGACGCCCGTGTCTATCACGGCTACGACCACCGGTGCGCCGGACGCCATGCCGGTGTATTCCCACGCCTCCTCGAGCCCGAAGCCGTGCACGTTCCACTGATCGAAGTAGCAGGGGTCGTTGGGGATGCCGAGGGGTCTGACGTAGTAGTTTGGGTGGGCGAACGCGACCCGCGGATCGCTCCGCAACCGGCGAGCGGCCTCCAGCGGTTCCCGGGCCGCTACCCGTTCGTAGCTTCGCGAACTGCCCACCGAGAGCAGCCTCAGGCCGTGTTCGCTGCGCACGTCGCTGGCCTGTTCGCGTCGAGCGGCGGCTGCCGAGAGCGGCTCGTACTCGCCTGCCGGTTCCGCGTACCCTACCAGCAGTTCGCCAGGCACGAAGCTGCCAGCCGGCGGCGCTGAGGTTGAAAGCGAATGGAACTCGTACTGCGCCTCCATGTCGGGGGAGCAGGCTCGCTCCGCGGTCATGTGGAAGCTCACCGGCAGTACCACGTCGCCGCCGTTCGACTCGATGGTCACCGAGGCACTGCTCACATCCCCCTCTTCGAGGTCCGAGAAGTCGACCGAGATCCGCAGCAGCTCGCTTCCCTGCCCGCCCCTCAGTTCCCCCTCGGCCGGTGAGATGTGGATCAAGGCCGAGTCGCTGGAGGCGCTCCAGCGAAGCTTCGACAGCCTGGATCCCACGTTGGAGATCGACAACTCCTTGACCGGGAACTGGCTGTCGAGCCTCAACTGACCGGCGCCGATCTCGAGGACCGGCTCCTGGAATGAAGCGCAGGCTCCGAGCAGGAGGCAGAGCAGCAGGAGGCTCAGGTTGAGCAGGCCGGACACGGCGCGGCCGCGGGGGGATGGGGGCACGGTTGGGGATTATAAGAGCGGTCGGAAGGGGGGTGCTGCGCTATTCTCAACAGGTGAACGTCACTTCCAGACGCAAGAAACGTCACATCGAGGTCTGCCTGGAAGAACCTGTCGAGTACGAGCTCCTGACGACCGGCTTCGAGAGGTGGCGGCTTCCCTACCGCGCTTTGCCCGAGGCCGACTTGAACGCGGTGGATCTGAGCGTCGAGTTGCTGGGCAGGCGGCTCCGCGCTCCGCTCCTGATCGGTGCGATGACGGGCGGCAGCGAGCTTTCCGCCCGGATCAACCGAAACCTCGCGGAAGCCGCTCAGCGCTGCGCGGTGGGCCTGATGCTCGGTTCTCAGCGGGTGATGATCGAGCGTCCCGAGGTCACCCCCTCGTTCCGCGTGCGTGAGGTCGCTCCCGACATCCTCCTGCTGGGCAACCTCGGCCTCGTGCAGCTGCTACTGGGCTACGGCGTGGAGGAGATGCGACAGGCGGTCGAGGCGGTGGGCGCCGACGCCCTGGCGCTTCACGCCAACCCGCTGCAGGAGGCGTTGCAGGAGGGTGGCGACACGAACTTCAGTGGCGCGCTGGCGCGGCTCTCCGAACTCCTGCCGCGGCTCCCCTTCCCGGTCCTTCTCAAGGAGGTGGGTCACGGCCTCTCGGCTCGAGTGGCCCGCGAAGCTGCGGCGGCCGGGGTGGCGGCCCTGGATCTTGCGGGAGCGGGCGGAACGTCGTGGGCCAAGGTGGAGCAGTACGCGCGCTGGGGTGAGGTGAGGCATCCGCAACTGGCCGAGTGGGGCATACCCACCGCCGAGGCGCTCCGCTCGGTCGCGAGCGCGGGGCTCGGTCTGCCGCTCATCGCCTCCGGCGGTATACGCAGCGGGGTGGACGTGGCCAAGGCGGTTGCCCTGGGCGCCTCTGCCTGCGCGGTCGCCCGGCCGCTGCTGGCGCCGGCGATCGAGTCGGCCGACGCCGTGGTGGAAGCGCTCGAGCGCCTCATCTTCGAGCTGCGGGTGGCCGCTTTCTGTTGTGGGGTCCAGGATCTGAGCGAATTGGCGCGGGTCGATCCGGAGGCCGTTCCCAGCTGAGGCCCTGCCAGCTGGGCGCCGCGTCGACCTATGTTCGTGCTTCGTCGGAGGCGAATCGGTGGAGGCCGGCCGCCTGGGCGTAGAGAACGCCCCAGGCGATGAGGGCAAGGGGCCAGAGCCAGATGTAGGCGATGCCGAGAGTGAGTGCGCCTGCGATCATCATCCCGCCGATCATCAGGCCCGCGAGGAGGAGTTGCCAGAAGTTTCCCAAGACCAGTCGAGCGCTTACGGACATCGACTCGAAGGCGTTCAGCCGCTGATCGAGGATCAGGAACTCACTGAACGCCAGCGGCACCGTCAACAGCAGGCCGGTCGTATCGCCCAACCAGCCGAGCCCGGAGAGGAGGAGGGGAACGACGGCGCGTACGAGGGAGACGACGAGGATGTGCGGAAAGCGCTCGGCGTGCGCGAACAGTCGCGCGAAGGTGACCTCGTGCCCGCCGGCGCGCAGCAGCCCGAAGGTCGTCATCGCCAGGGAGGCGAGCGGCGTCAGGGCGAGGGTCGTTCCGCTCCGACTCGAGCCGGTAGAATCGCCCATGAACCTGGGAATCGAAGGGAAGACGGCGCTGGTGACCGGCGGCTCGAAGGGTATCGGCTTCGCAGTGGCTGCGGGTCTGGCAGCGGAGGGGGTCCGGGTAGGGGTGTCCGCTCGAAATGAGGAAACCCTGGGCTGGGCCGTCGAGCGGATACGCCGGAACGGCGGGGACGCTCACGCCTTCACGGCCGACGTGAGCGATGGCCGCGAGGTCTCCTCGCTGTTCAGCCGGGTGCGAAGTGAGCTGGGCGACCCGCAGATCGTCGTGATAAATGCCGGCGGTCCCCCGGGCGGCGTCGCCAGCGGGTTGACCGAGGAGCAGTGGGCCAAGGCGTTCGAACTCACCCTCATGTCGGCGGTACGGCTAAGCCGCGAGGCTCTTCCGGCGATGCGGCGACAGGGCTGGGGGCGGATCGTGAACATCACCTCCCTCACGGTCAAGCAACCGGTACTGAACCTGGCGCTCTCCAACGCCTTCCGTGCGGCCGTCACCGGTTACGCCAAGACCCTCTCGACCGAGGTGGCCGGCGACGGGATCACCATCAACAATCTCGGGCCGGGCTACACGGCGACGGAGCGGCTGGAGGAGCTGTTCGCCGACGAGGCCGCGAAGGAGAGGCTCCTCGCCACCATCCCCGCAGGGCGTTTCGGAACGCCGGAGGAGGTAGCTTCGGTCGCCGTCTACCTCGCCTCGCGACAGGCCGCCTACATTACCGGCCAGACGATCGTCCCGGACGGCGGAGCGACGCTCGGCATCTTCTGAATCCCGCGATGGATCGCCCGAGCAGCGGGCCAGGTCCACGTTGTGGCGGCAACCCCGCGCCAGGTTCGGCCCTCTCCTATACTGGGCGTATCGAAACGTCAGCTGCTCTCGACTCAGAGGCGCTCGCCCAGGAGGGGACGTATGACGCTTAGTGCAGCGAAGGAGGCCCGGAGCGGCGGGAGCTTCCTGATCGAACGCCATCGGGCCGACGAGATCCAGACGCCGGAGTCCCTCGACGACGAGCTGCGCATGGTGGGCAACACCGCTCGTCAGTTCGTCGAGCGGGAGATCCTGCCGCGCTTCGACGAGCTCGAGGGCCTCGACTACGACCTCAGTCGCGAGAAGCTGGCGCGGGCCGGCGAGCTGGGGCTCCTCGGCATCGACGTGCCCGAGGCGTACGGTGGGATCGATCTGAGCAAGACCGCCTCTCTGCTGGTCGCTGAGAAGCTCGCTGCCTCCGGTTCTTTCAACGTCACCTTCAACGCCCACACCTGCATCGGTACCCTGCCTATCGTCTACTTCGGCACCGAGAAGCAGAAGGCCGAGTACTTGCCGAAGCTGGCGAGCGGCGAGTGGGTTGCCGCCTACTGCCTCACCGAGCCCGGCTCCGGTTCCGACGCGCGGGCGGCCAAGACGCGTGCCGCGCTGAGCGACGACGGCAGCGTCTACCGTCTCACCGGTACCAAGATGTGGATCACCAACGCGGGCTTCGCCGACCTCTTCATCGTCTTCGCGCAGGTGGACGGCGACAAGTTCACCGCCTTCCTCGTCGAACGCGACACGGTCGGACTGTCGTTCGGGGCGGAGGAGCGGAAGATGGGGATCAAGGGCTCCTCGACCCGTCAGGTCATCCTCGAGGACGCCCCGGTGCCGGTCGACAACGTGCTCGGTGAGATCGGCAAGGGCCACAGGATAGCCTTCTCGATCCTCAACCTGGGCCGTCTCAAGCTTGCCGCCGGGGCGGTCGGCGGAGCCAAGGAGATGCTGCGCCTGGCGTCCCGCTACGCCCAGGACCGGGAGCAGTTCGGGGTGCCGATAGCCCGCTTCGGCCTCATCAGGGAGAAGATCGGCACGATGGCCACCAACGCCTACGCGCTGGAGAGCGCCGTGTACCGTGTCGCGGGCGAGGTGGACAGTCGCCTCTCGGGGCGTGAGAGCGACGCCGAGCGGCTCACGGCCCTCGACGAGTACGTCATCGAGTACTCGCTCATCAAGGTGTACGGCTCCGAGATACTCGACGAGATCATCGACGAGACCCTCCAGACGTTCGGCGGCAACGGTTACAGCGCCGAGTACCCGGTGGAGCTCGCCTACCGCAACTCTCGCATCAACAGGATCTTCGAGGGGACCAACGAGATCAATCGCCTGCTGGTGAGCGGTCAGCTGCTCAAGCGGGCGCTCCAGGGACGGCTCGACCTGATGGAGAGTGGGCAGGCGGCGCTGCAGGGGAAGCGGGCACCGGCCCCAGATGTGCCGGGCGAGCTCGCCGATGCCGCACTCGCGGTGGAGGGGATGAAGCGCGCGGCCCTGCTGGTAGCGACCGCGGCAGCCCTCACCTACGGCGAGAAGCTCGAGGGACAGCAGGAGGTGCTCGCCAGGGCCGCCGACATGGTGGCGCTCACCTACCTCGCTGAGTCGGGACTCCTTCGGGCAGAGAGGCTGCTGCACTCCGCGCCGGGCGTTGAGCGTTCGCGGCGAAGCGTGTTGCTGGCCCGCGCCTACGCCTTCAGCGCCGTCGATCGCGCCCGCATCCTGGCTGCCGAAGCGCTCCGCCGCATCCCGGGCGGAGTAGATCACCGGCAGGCCCTGGCGGCGCACCTGCCCGAGCACGCGGTCGACGTGATCGGCCTGCACCGCGAGGCCGCCGGCGCCGCGTTCGAACGTGACGGCTATCCTCTGGGCTGAGCCCGGCCGGGCCCTGCCTCCCCACTGTCGCCCCGCTGCTCCTCGAGTCCGCCGCTTCGAACGAGGGCCCAGACTTGAGTCGTCGGCACCGAAAGCGCCGATACCGCTTCGTATCCTTGACTCATGCCGGCATACCTCAACGCCGTGGCTTCGGCCGTGCCGTCGACCAGCTACAGCCAGGACCAGATCCTCGAGGTGATGAAGGCGTGGCACGGCGAGGATCGCCGCGTGCAGAGGCTGCTGAACGGCATCTACCGCGCCTCCGCCATCGAGAGACGCCACAGTGTGTTGAGCGACTTCCTGCCGGGCGACCCGGGCGGTTTCTTCTACGACCCGCGGGGGGAGCGCTTCCTCGTGCCGAGCACCGGCGAACGGAACAGGCGCTACCAGCAGGAGGCGGGCCGGCTCGCAGGTTGCGCCGCCAGCGAGGCGATGAGCCGGACCCAGCAGTTCGGTCCTGACTCCATCACCCACCTTGTGACGGCCTCCTGCACCGGTTTCTTCGCTCCCGGCCCCGACATCGAGCTGGTCGACTCGCTGCGGCTCTCACCCGGCGTCGAGCGTTACCACCTGGGCTTCATGGGGTGCTACGCCGCATTCCCGGCGCTCCGCATGGCGCGGTCGATCTGCCTGGCCGACCCAGACGCGGTGGTCCTGGTGGTTGCCCTGGAGCTGTGCACGCTCCATCTGCAGGCGTCGCGCGACGCCGACAGTCTCCTCGCTGCGTCGGTGTTCGCCGATGGCTGCGCCGCGGCGCTGGTGAGCGGCAGGGAGCCCGAGACCGGCTTCAGGCTCGACCGGTTCGGCAGCGCCCTCGCGCGCGAGCGGTCCGGCGAGATGGCCTGGACGATAGGCGACAGCGGCTTCGAGATGGTGCTGTCGAGCAAGTTGCCGCTGGCCGTCGAAGAGGTCGTCGGCGGGGCGGTGGCCGAGCTGCTCGACGGGGACGACCCGCGGTCGGTGGAGGAGTGGGCCGTGCACCCAGGGGGCAGGGCAATACTCGACCGGGTCGAGGGCGCGCTCTGCCTCGGGCCGGGAGCTCTGTGGGCTTCGCGCCAGGTGCTGGCCTCCTACGGCAACATGTCGAGCGCGACGGTGATGTTCGTGCTCGAGCGGCTGCTCGCCGCCGAGTCGGGCGGAGAGGGCCGCACGGTCGCCCTAGCCTTCGGTCCCGGCCTGAGCGTGGAGAGCGCCCTCTTCACGCGGACCGGTTGAGATGCTCCTGGAACGCGCCACCCGCCTGCGGGAACGGATGGACGACCCGGCGTGCGACCCGCGGCAACTGCGCAACACCTACGCCCAGTTCGCCCTGGTGAACCGCTGGGTGAGCGGTTGGCGACGGGTGTTCGAGCGGCTGCTGGCGCCGCGGCTGTTCGCCGGCGCCACCCTCCTCGACGTGGGTTGCGGGGGCGCTGACGTCACCCGCTCGCTGCTCCGGTGGTCGCGGCAGCTGGGGGAGCCTCTGCTGGTCACCGCCATCGATCCCGACCCCCGCGCGCTCGAGTTCGCAAGGAGCCGCTCCCGCCCAGGTGAGATCGAGTTCGTACAGGCGACCGCCGAAGAACTCGCCCGTGCCGGCCGACGTTTCGACTTCGTCGTGTCGAACCATCTGCTCCATCATCTGGAGGAGCGAGAGCTGCCGGCTTTCCTCGACGCCTGCGGACGCCTGGGCGGCCGCCTGGTCGTACACAACGATCTGCGACGCCACCCTGTCGCGCTCCTCGGCTTCGCCCTTACCTGGCCGATCTTCTCCGACTCGTTCATAGTTGGGGACGGACTGCGCTCGATCCGGCGGTCCTACGCCCCGAGTGAACTGCGCGCCGTCCTTCCCGACGGCTGGCGACACGAGACGCTGGCCCCGTTCCGGAACCTGGTAGTCCTCGAGCGATGAGCCGAGTCCTGATCGTGGGCGCCGGCCCGATCGGACTCTTCCTCGGCTGCAGGCTGGCGCTCGAAGGCCACGAGGTCCAGATCCTCGAGATGCGGGACCGCATCTCCCCGTCGGCGCGTTCGATCGGGATCCACCCGCCGGCGCTCGAGGCGCTCGACTCGGTCGGCGTGGCCGAAGCGCTCATCGACTGCGGTGTGGCAATCCGCCGTGCCCACGTGTACGACGAGATGCGATACCTCGGCGAACTGGACCTGGGCCCGTGCCCACCGCCTTACCCGTTCGTCCTCTCGCTGCCGCAGGGGCTCACCGAGAGCCTGCTCGAGGCGAGGCTGGATCACCTTGCCCCGGGCGCGATCCGCAGGGGAGAGGAGGTGGTGGCGGTGGATGCTCGTGAGGATTCTGTCGAAGTCCGGCTCGAGGGCGGCGAGATCGTCGCGGGCGACTTCCTCGCCGGGTGCGACGGCCACCGCAGCCAGGTGAGGCGGGGCGTGGGTTCACGCCTGCACGGCGGACGGCGAGAGGACCACTACCTGATGGCCGACGTAGAAGATCCGGGCGAGGCCGGAAGCGAAGCCCTCTTCTATCTGGGCCGAACGGGAGTGGTCGAGTCGTTCCCTCTGCCGGGTTCCCGCCGTCGATGGGTGGCCAGGCTGAGTGAGGTCCCGCCCAGGGCCGAGTACGAGCGGTTGAGGAGCGCGGTGGCGGAGCGCACCGGTCGCCTTCTGCCGGAAACGCCTGGGGCCCGAGCGAGCGCCTTCACCGCCCGCAACCTCCTGGCCACGCCGCTCGCCGGCCCCCGGTGGGCACTCGTAGGGGACGCCGCTCACGTCGTGTCGCCGATCGGTGGGCAAGGCATGAACCTCGGTCTCATCGGGGCCGCCGCCCTCCTGGATGCCGGGTTCGCAGCGGCCTGGCGACCGGACCATTACGCGCGCCGGCAGGGGATGCGAGCACGGCGAGCGGCTCGCCGGTCGCTGCTCAACATGAACCTCGGCTCCGAGCGCTTTCCGCCGCTCGTTCGCCGCGTCGCTCTCGGAACGCTTCTGCACCCGCTAGTGAGAGGCCGCGCAGCGCGCTTCTTCACGATGCGGGGCCTGTGATTCATGGCCGGGGCGCCGATCGATAGCGCGGGACGGACGGCCCTGGGAGGGGCCCGTCGCCTCCTGGGGCACCCTTACCTGCTGCACCTGCGGCTGAACTTCAACCTGCTGCTCGCGCCGGTCTACCTCTACGGGGTCGTGACGGCCGGCGGGAGGGTCGCTGAGGCGCGCTTCTGGCTCGGCTTCCTCTCGCTCCACCTCTTCCTCTACGGGGGAACGACCGCGTTCAACTCCTACTACGATCGGGACGAGGGTCCTATCGGGGGGCTGCTGAAGCCGCCGCCGGTGGACCTGGGGCTCCTGCGCTTCTCGCTAGTGGTCCAGGCTCTGGGGCTGGTGCCGGCTGCCCTGTTGGGGCCCGAGTTCTTCCTCGCCTGGCTCGCGCTGTTCCTGGTGTTCACTGCCTACTCGCACCCGCTGGCGCGTCTCAAGGCGCGCCCTTCTAGCGCCCTGGCGGCCATAGCTCTGGGGCAGGGCGCCCTCGGCTTCGCACTGGGCTGGTTGGCGGTTTCGCCCGACATCTTGCCGCTCACGGCTCCGGCGCTGCTGGGGATGGCGAGCACCGCGTTGGTCGTGACCGGCCTCTACCTGATCAGCCAGAGTTACCAGGTCCACGAGGACCGGCAGAGGGGGGACGTGACGATCCCCGTGCTCCTGGGCGCCCGCGGTGCTCTGCTCGTCGCTCTCCTGCCGCTGGCCGCGGGCGGTCTCCTCCTCGCCTGGCAGCTCGCCCTGCCGCTGGGTCCGGCCTGGCTGCTCGCCCTCCTCCTGTTCTTCGCCGGGCTTGCCGCGTGGCTGGTGGGCTGGGCGCTGCGCCTCGACGAGACCGCCGTGGAGCGCAACTATGCTGTGACGATGCGCTTCCTGTCGGTTGCGTCCGGAGGGTTGACGCTCGTTCTGCTGCTCCGACTCGTCGTCGGCTGAGGGAAGGACGGCATTCGTGCCGTCAGAGCTCGCTGTCGAACCGCTTGACTCCCAGACCTCGCTGTCGAACGGTTGGCCTTGGGCAGGTGCCTACGGCTTCTCTGGGATCACCCCTTGCGGATCCGGACTCCGCACCTTAGTATTTAAGGTAACTCGAGGTCTTGGGCCGCGATCGCGCCGAACCCCGGGGTGGAAGAAGGAGGGAAGAATGGACGCGAACAGGGAACGTGCACTTTCCGCGACACTCCAGAACATCGAGCGTCAGTTCGGTAAGGGCGCGATCATGCGGTTGGGTAGTGAGGGTGTGAATCTGGACCTGGGGGTGATTTCGACCGGGAGCCTGGGGGTGGACTTGGCTCTCGGTGTCGGGGGTGTGCCGCGGGGTCGGATCATC